>JAAZOH010000046.1 GCA_012797845.1 Candidatus Beckwithbacteria bacterium | reverse complement strand
TAAATTCCCTCTTTTTTCCTCTGTTAGACTTTGGTAGTATAAGCTCATGGAAACTAGGACAGGATTAAATCAAAGGCTTAAAAAATACAACCCATTATCCTGGGTTGTTTTTTTATTACAAAGCATCGGCCGAGCTACCTACAAATCAATTTTCTGGATTGCTAAACTTTCTTACTTAGCTATTTATAAGTTGATCCATTTTTTCAAAACATTTTCTTTGGGTAAAAAACCAAGCATCACTACTAAGATTTCTATCTCAAATAATGTTGTCAAGGATAATTTAAAAGCAGTTTTTTGGACCTACGCTTCAATCAATCAAAGTCTGTATCAATGGAATCGCGCTTTATTACTACGCTTAAAATCTTGCATACCCCATATTCATCTTATCCGTTTTGATCATGACTTACTTAAAATTTGGTTAAAAAAAATATATTTGTCTTCTCAGTTTTTTAGAGTTCCCTATCTTAATCTAAGTTTTTTAAACCGAGATGTTCGGATTCCCAAACTTCTACCGACCATAAAGCCCAGTGTTGTTTTTTCTTACACCAACATGGTGATTTTGGTATTGCTCATACTAACTGGAGCTAGTAGTTTTTACTATTTTATTTTAAAAGACCTTCCTAACCCTGATGAGCTACTAACTCGCAAAAAAGTTTTAACTACTAAAATTTATGCTCGAGACGGTAGTTTGCTGTATAAAATTTATCGGAGTCAAAACCGTTCTTTGATCAAAATGGATGAACTTCCAAACTATTTAATCAATGCAACCATAGCTGCTGAAGATAAGGAGTTTTGGCAACATCCGGGATTTTCAGTTACTGGAATAGCTCGAGCCCTACAACAAAATTTGACTAATGATCAGTACACTCAGGGTGGTTCAACCATTACTCAACAATTAGTCAAAAATGCTCTTCTGTCTTCAGAACAAACCTATACTAGAAAAGTAAAAGAGTTGGTTTTAGCAATTGAAGTAGAGCTGATGTTTGACAAAAAACAGATTTTACAAATGTATTTTAATGAGATTCCTTATGGTGGGGTAACATATGGTGTTGAAGAGGCTGCCCAAACCTATTTTGGCAAATCAGCCCGTAATCTAAACTTAGCTGAAGCAGCTATGCTGGCCGGATTACCAACTGCCCCAACTCGGTATTCACCCTTTGGAGCTAATCCTGAATATGCTATCTACCGACAACGCCAGGTTTTGAACCAAATGGTTGAACAAAACTATATTAGTCAAGCTCAAGCTGATCAAGCTAAACAAACCCCTATCACCCTCAAACCCCTAACAGAAAAAATTATTGCCCCTCATTTTGTGATGTATGTTAAAGATTTATTAGTTCAACAATATGGGACTCGAATGGTTGAAGAGGGTGGCTTGGAAGTCATTACTTCTTTGGATCCTAAAATCCAAAAATCAGCTGAAGAAGCAGTAGCTCAGGAAGTTAATGAGCTAATCCCCATGCGAGTTAGCAATGGAGCAGCTTTGGTTACTAATCCCAAAACTGGAGAAGTTTTAGCTATGGTGGGATCGAAAGATTATTTTGACACCGTTAATGATGGTAATGTTAATGTCACTACTAGACTACGTCAACCTGGCTCGTCTATCAAGCCGCTTACGTATGCTTTGGCTTTGCAAAACGGTTTTACTCCAGTTTCTCTAATTGAAGATACGCCAGTCAGTTTCCCTGATGGCGATCACGCTTATACTCCAGTCAATTATGATGGTCAGTTTCATGGCAATGTCACCTTGCGAACTGCTTTAGGTTCAAGCTTTAATGTGCCAGCTGTTAAGGTTTTAAATAAGCTCGGCGTTCAAAATTTAATTTCTTTTGGTGAAAAAATGGGAATCACTACCTGGACTGATCGAAACCGTTTTGGCTTAAGCTTAACACTGGGTGGTGGCGAAGTGAGAATGACTGATTTAGCTGTAATGTATGGCGTTTTTGCTAATGGTGGCTATAAAGTACCTTTGAATCCAATTTTGGAAGTTAAAAATATTGAAGGTAAAACTCTCCTTGATAGCGAAGAATCAATTGAAGGCTTGCCATTTTTACCCTCTGTATCGGCTGCTGAACCACTGAGTAACCAAGCCGAGCCGGTTTTAAGCCCTATGATTGCTTATCAGATTAGCGATATTTTGTCTGATAATAACGCTCGGATTCCGGCTTTTGGTCCCAATTCGCTTCTAAATATCCCTGATCAACAAGTGGCCGTCAAAACTGGAACCACCAACGATAAGCGGGATAACTGGGCTATTGGCTATACTCCTGATCATGTTGTCGCTGTTTGGGTTGGCAATAACGACAATAGTCCCATGAGCGCAGTAGCTTCAGGAGTTACCGGAGCTACTCCAATTTGGAATCATATTATGATCAATATTTTGAAAGACTATAATTATCAGGTAGCTTTTAAAAAACCATCAGAAATGGTAGCAGTCCAGGTTTGTAAAGATTATGGAGTCACTACTTGTTTGCAAGGTTGTCAAAATATTAAAACTGAATATTTTTTACCCGGCAATATTCCTCAAATTCCTTGTCCGCCACCGCCTAGCGAAGAAGAAAAACAAAAACAAACTATCCAACTCACTGTTTTACCAAATTAATATCTCTTCAAAATAATTTTAAGAGATTTTGTATTGCTTGATAATCAGCTTTTAAATCCTGTTTAACATAAGATAAGCTTATAGCTTGCCATTTTTCTTCTACTTTTTGTTGATAAAGTTCAACTATAGCTTTTAACTTCATATTGCTTGTAAATCTTATTCCTCCAATAAAACCTTTAATCGAGACAAAGCGATAACAATCAGCATTGCAGCAAACCTCTGCTTCCAAAGAATAAAATTCTTTTACTCCATGATGTTGGAGAACACAATAATGAATATTTTCTCGTTCTTTGCTGGAAAGTCCTTGAAGATTTGTTAAAAGTGTTTTTGTTTTTTTAGCACTCAAGGCAATGTGTTCATTAATCTTATTATCTTCAAAAGCAACTCCTAACATACAATCCATAAGTATCGTGCCAAGAAGAACGATTTGTTGATTAGCTTTATACTTTTTAGCTAAGAACTGGCCAATATCATTTGCATAGTTAAAATGAAAACGTGAAGGAAGTTGATATAGCTCTATTTGTTCTAGAGCAAAATCTTTGATTTTAGCAATATTTGCAGTACTTATCATTAAAGTAACTAAGTATTAAACTAAACTCTCCCCACTCATTTCTTTTGGTTTAGTAATTCCTAAAAGTTTAAGCGTAGTTGGGGCAATGTCTTGTAATCCTCTACCTTCTTTGAGTTTAACTTGTTGTAATTTTGGATCATTGCTGACTAAAATACATGGTACTGGATTGGTAGTATGAGAAGTCCGCCATTTAGGGGTTTGATCTTCAGCATTACCGTGGTCAGCAAAAACTAAAATAGTATAACCTTGTTCTAAACCAGCTATCACAATTTGTTCCAAAGCCTGATCAACTGCTAGAACCGCTTTGCGAATTGCTGGTCTAATGCCAGTGTGACCCACCATATCGCCATTGACTAAGTTGGTCACTACTAAACTATAGTCCTTTTGTCTAATTTGATTGACTAAAGCATCAGCAATTTGGCCTACACTCATCTCAGGTTTTAAGTCATACGTAGCTACTTTTGGTGAAGGGATTAAAACCCGTTCTTCTCCGGTAAACGGTTTTTCGATTTGGCCATTAAAGAAAAAAGTCACATGAGCATATTTTTCAGTTTCGCTAATGCGTAACTGTTTTAAGCCTTGTTGACTGACAAGTTCTCCCAAAAAATGAACTACCGGAATTTCAGCAAAAGCAACATCAGCCTTCATTGGTTGGTAATACTGAGTCATGGTTACATAGTTGATAGCAAGTTTTTGGACTGGAAAATGATCAAACTTGGGTTCAACTAGAGCCTGGGTTAGCTGTCTAGGTCGATCAGTCCGGAAGTTATAAAAAATCACACTATCATGATTTTTAATACCTTCATACCAGCTTATTTTTCCTGGCACAATAAATTCATCAGTTTCTTTTTGACTGTGACAGGCATGAATATAATCAGAGGCTTTTTCAAACATTCGTTGCGTTTGTCCTTGTGTTAAACAATCATAGGCTTTTTGAGTTCGATCCCAGCGTTGATCCCGATCCATAGCAAAATAGCGACCAGAAATAGTTGCAACCTGGCCAAAACCTAGTTTTTTCAATTTTTGTTCCAAAGTTCTAAGATGTTTTAAACTATCATGCACTGGCGCATCTCGACCATCAGTAATGACATGAACTAAGACATTTTTAAAGTTTTGCTTTTGACATAAATCCAGCAAAGCAAAGAGATGGTTGATATGAGCATGAACTCCTTCAACTTGCAATAGTCCAATAAGGTGAAGAGTGCTATTGTATTTTTTGCAGTTAGCAATAGCTTTTAAAAACATATCATTTTTAAAAAATGAACCATCACTGATAGCTTTATCAATCCGCACCATGGATTGAAACATAATCCGTCCCCCACCAATCGTCATGTGGCCCACTTCACTATTACCTTGAAAACCTTCTGGTAAACCCACTGCTTCCCCTGAAGCTGCTAGTAAAGTATGTGGATATTGCTGCATAAGCCTACTATCAAAACTGGGCTTAGCTTCGCAAATAGCATTAAGCTCGCAAGAGTGGCGATAACCCCAACCATCGCGGATAATTAACATAACTTTGGCTTTTGAGTTTTTAGACATTTGTTTTTGT
>JAAZOH010000045.1 GCA_012797845.1 Candidatus Beckwithbacteria bacterium | reverse complement strand
TAAACTACCTTCTCCTCTATCTATAATTACCAAAATGGATCTTGCCTATTATCTTTATCGCGGTAAAGCCTTGGTTTCCTAAAGTAGTAAATCTTTCTATAATGAGATTAGCCTAGTCGCAACTTGTTTCTAGGTATTTACTGATGGGCTTAAAACAACTTGGCCAAACGCTTGTAAAACATCTCCACTATTTGTGGTTGGTGAAATGGTGGTTTTTTGCAGCCTTACTGCTACCTTTACTTATGTTTTGGTGGTTTGGTATGGCTGGCAATTATTTGGCCAACTGTTTTTGGGAAGTATCGGTTGATTATCAAGAAAAAGCCTTACTTTTTCATGCTGAGCTGGCAACTGAAACTGAAGTGGAGCAAAACCTAAGCAATATGCGCCAAGCCAATGCGCTTTGCCAGGCTAAGACAAGTAAGAAATTTTTGATGCCCAAAGCTTTGGTTTTACGTTTAACTGACATTATTACCAAAGGTAAAGGATTACCGTAAACTATGGAAAAAACTGCCCTCAATAAAGCTTGGTATACCATGGCGGCTTCGGTTGTGACTGAACTATTGGAAAGTAATGTTGAGCAAGGTTTGAGTTTAACTGAAGTTGAGAAACGCCAAACTCAATTTGGCCTGAATCGACTCCCCTCAAAAAAACGTATCTCTTGGCTAAAACTGTTACTACGTCAATTTAGCAATCCCCTTGTTTATATTTTGCTAGTGGCGGGCTTAGTAATGCTGCTGGTTGGACATTGGACTGATACGATTGTGATTTTAGCTGCAGTTACCATCAATGCCCTGTTTGGTTTTTGGCAAGAATACAAGACTCTCAATATTTTGGATAAGCTCAAAGGAATTTTAGTCACAAAAGCTACGGTTTTACGTTATGGTCAAAAACTAGAAATAGACCAAGCAGAGTTAGTCCCGGGAGATATGGTATTTTTACAACCTGGTGATAAAGTCCCAGCGGATGGTAGATTAATTGAAAGTAATAATCTTAGTGTTTCCGAAGCGGTTTTGACCGGTGAATGGCTAGCTATTGATAAACATATCAAGTCTTTACATCAAAAAGACACCATGTTGGGAGATCGTAAAAACATGGTTTATACCGGTTCTTTAGTTGAAGCTGGCACTGGAATGTTTATAGTTACTGCCACAGGTATCCATACTGAAACAGGCAAGATTGCCCAGCTTCTGGAAGAAACCGAAACCGAGCTTTCGCCGCTGCAAACAAAACTGCGTCATTTTGCCAAAACAATTGGTTTGCTCATTGGGAGTTTATCTTTAGCTATTTTTGTAGGTGGCTATTTGCGGGAAGGAAATTTGCTGGAAATGTTTGAAACCTCGGTAGCTATTGCAGTGGGTGGGATTCCGGAAGCTTTGCCAATTGTTATGACTATTATTTTGGCTATTGGCATGGATCGACTTCTGAAGAAAAAAGGCTTAATTCAAAAATTGTCTTCCGTAGAAATTTTAGGTTCCACCTCAATTATTTGTTTTGACAAAACCAAAACCTTAACTCAAGGCAAAATGCGGCTTAAAACTATTGTGGCAGAAGATAAAAAACTGGCTGCTCAAGTTGCTATGCTGACCTCTGATGCGTATGTAGAAAACCCCAGAGATTCAAAGTCCGACTGGCGCTTAAAAGGTTCGCCAACTGATCAGGTATTGTTAACTGCCGGTCAGGATTTTGGTCTAGATATTATCAGCCTCAACAAAAGTCATTGGGAAGTAGCTAAATTACCATTTGATTCCATTTATAAATTTCAAGCTAGTCTTCGTCAAGTTAAAAGACAAAGGTATATTTTTGTAGCTGGAGCACCTGAACGTCTACTACCCAAATCAGCTGAAGCCAAAAAATGGCAAAAAGATATTAATGCTTTAGCTAGTCAAGGTTTGCGAGTGGTAGCAGTGGCTATCAAAAAAGTAAGCAACAGACAAGATACACTTTCAGTTGAAGATATTAATAATCTGGAATTTATTGGCTTGCTAGCTTTTGAAGATAGATTACGCAAAGGCATTGCTCAAGCTATCAAAACCGCTCTACAAGCTGGCTTACAACCCATTATTATCACTGGTGATTTTCCTCAAACCGCCAAGGCAGTGGCTAAGGCAGCTGGAATTACAGTAACTGATAAACAAATTATTACCGGCCAAGAATTAGATAAGTTAAGCCCTAAAAAATTGGCTGACAGACTTGAAACTTTAATTATTTATGCTCGGACTGAGCCTAGACACAAAATCCAAATTGTGACGGCTTGGCAGGATAAAGGTAAAGTAGTAGCTATGGTTGGTGATGGAGTTAATGATTCACCGGCTTTAAAAAAAGCCAATATTGGGATTGCTTTAGGGTCTGGAACAGAGGTTGCTAAAGCTGCTGCTGATCTAGTGCTTTTAAACGATAGTTTTTCTATTATTGTCCGAGCTATCCGTCAGGGTCGGATTACCGTTGATAATATCCGCAAAGCGATTGCTTATGTGTTGGCTGACAGTTTTACCTCAATTATTTTAGTGGGTTTTTCTAAACTAGTTTTTGCCTGGCCGCTGCCAATTTTACCGGTGCAAATTTTGTGGAACAACATTGTTGAAGACACTTTGCCTAATATTGCTTATGCCTTTGAGCCTGGGGAAAAGGGAGTGATGTATCGTCAGCCTGACCCTAAAAACACCCCGCTTTTAACAAAAGAAATGAAAGTGATTATCTTTTTTACCGGAATTGTAAACCAGTTTTTAGCTCTACTGGTTTTTTGGTGGTTATGGCAACGCTTGGGTTTTGATTTAAGATACGTGCGAACGGTAGTATTTGGCTCAGTTTGTGTCAATACGGCTTTTGCGGTTTTTGCCTACAAAAATCTGCGTCAAAACATTTGGCATATTAAACTATTTTCAAATCCCTGGTTGACTGGATCAGCTATTATTGTTGTTTTAGCTTATGCAGCTGCTATCTATGTTCCATTTTTGCAAACTCTGCTCCAAACCGTGGCGTTAGATATCTTTGGTTGGATGGTTATTGTAGGAGTTAGTCTGATTAGCCTAGCCAATATTGAAGCCACTAAATTACTTTTTATTGTGAATCACAAAACAGATGATTAAAAAAACTGCCAAACCATCAGTTTTACCACCACTGTGGACCCAGCTGTATCAGGGTCAAAAATTAGCAGGTTTGGATCTGCATAGTTCTACTTATCTAGTTAGTCAACAATCATGGTATGGGGCTGGAGACCTAGTTCATATCAGGGAACTGATTGACAAAATGGCCAAGGTTGGCCTACGGGTTTTGCAGCTAACACCTCTAGCTGATTCTGGACCAGATGAACCTTGCCCCTATAAAGGACTGAGTAATTTTTCTTTAAACCCCATATATTTAGATCTTAGCCAAGTCCCTTTTAGTGATCGGGTCTTTGATAGTCTTAAAATGTTTGGGCTGGTTCAGGCAAAGCGTTTTGCTAGTACTCATACTATCAATTATCAACAAGTATATGTGTATAAAACCAGGCTATTAAAAGCTGCTTTTAGCCGTTTAACTTTTAATAAAAATTTCAATAAATTTTGTACAAAAGTCTCAAAGGATGTACTGGCTTACGCTTTGTTTAAATGTTTGAAAGAGCAATTTCAAACTTCTTGGCAAGATTGGCCAGCGCAGTATAAAACCGGGAATGTCAAAGCTATTATCAAAAACTATCCTGAGCTGAAACCAAAGGTCAAATTTTACCTGTTTAGCCAGTGGATTTTACAAAAACAATGGCAGTCCTTAAGTAATTATGCAGCCGCTAAAGGAATTTACCTGATGTTAGATAAAGCCATTTATCCGGAACTTGATAGTACTGACGTTTGGGCCAATCAGCATTTGTTTTATCTCAAAAAAGATGGCCAAGCCGAATTTGTCTCTGGTTGCAATAGCCCCAAAGATCCGTTTGGTCAGCAGTTGTGGGGTCATGCTGTCTACCGCTTTGATCAAAAAAGCGAAGCAGTCATTGATTATTTTATTAAAAGTGTGGCTTTCTTAAATAAGTTTAGTCAGGTTATTAGACTTGATCACACCCTAGCTTTAATCTGGAAATATTACCTGATTGATCCCAAAACCAAGAAAGGAAAGCATCAAGAAGCTTTGGGGTATCAATTATTGCAAAAACTTAAAGCTACTTTTCCTTCTACGTATTTTATTGCTGAAGACGCCGGCTATGTCAGCAAAAGTGAAGTTGATCAGCCTTTACAGGAAAATGGCCTACCAGGTATGCGTTGCCTACAATGGTACGGTCGTAAACGCTATCGAGACATTACTGCGTATCCTGATGACTGCATAGCTTTTATTAATAATCATGATACGCCAACTATTTTAGATTGGTGGCAAAACCTATCGCCTAAATGGAAAACATATTTCAAAAAACAAATCAAAAAACACAATACTCTGCATAGTAAGTTGCGGAATCAAAAAGAGATTATGTTGGCTTTTACCGAGCTGGTTAGTCAGAGTGTAGCGCAGCTTGTCATGTTTACGCTCCAAGATTTGCTTTTAGATATTCGCCGCTACAATGAACCAGGAGTGGAAAATAGCACCAAC
This sequence comes from Candidatus Beckwithbacteria bacterium, assembly GCA_012797845.1. NCBI lineage: Bacteria > Candidatus Beckwithiibacteriota > Candidatus Beckwithbacteria bacterium. The sequence continues at coordinate 2,590 of JAAZOH010000045.1, read as the reverse complement.
TGGCAACTCAAAAGCCCAACTGAACTTAAAAATATTGATTTACAAAGCGTAAAAACTATTATTCAAAAAACCAATCGTAGTATTAAAACTCCCCTTATTAAGAAAGTAGTATTTAGTCCTCAGTTATCAGAACTGGTGCGTCGCCACGGCGGAGAAGAATTTAGGCTTCAAGTTGCAACTGCCAAAAAAATTACAAATTTAATTATTACTACCAACCTACCTTTTAAAACTGATGATGCTATTGGAGCATGGAGAGAAAAAACTTTTACTATCAAAACTGATGCTTATCTTAAAATTGGTCAAACCTACATTAGTTGGGCTAATTGGCAGATTCCTAAAAATACTTTAAAAGGTAATTATGAGTTTGCTGCCAGTATTACCATTGGTGATAAAAAAATAGATTTAATGGAGTTTGGGAAGAATTTGAAGATTGAAATTATTTAAATTAGTTTTTGCTATAATGCCAAACAAACTTATGAAAAAACAAATCATTACCACCAAAAACACGTATACGGTCAACGGCCAAAACTATGCTAACTTTGAAGATTTGCCTGAAAATTTTCAAAAAATGCTTGAAGATAAAGATCAAAACGGCATTCCTGATCAATTTGACCCCTTAATTGCTCAAGCTCAAGAGGCTCAAGTTAACACGATTACTATCAATGGTAAAAGCTATAACAATTGGGATGAAGTGCCTAAAAACTTACAACATCTGAAGGATTTACCTAAAAAACTTAAAAACTCCTTTCCTAAAAATATTCCCGAACTACTTTCTCAAGAATCAGCAATAGAATCAACAGCTAAATCTAAAAATGCTTTTACTCTAACTATTCCCAAACCTTCGCCAGTGGTGTTGATTTTTGGATTAGGAATGGTTATTACTGTGGTACTTGTTTTTTTATTTTCCTAAAAAAACTCATTCCCCTGATATAATGATCTCACTATGGGAGATAAAGAAGACGTTCGTTCCAAGCTCGACATTGTGGACTTTATTGGTCAGCGCATTCAGCTCAAACCAGCTGGCCGTAACTTTAAAGGCCTGTGTCCTTTTCACCAAGAAAAATCACCTTCATTTTTTGTCTCGCCTGAGCGGCAGATGTACAAGTGTTTCGGCTGTGGTAAATCAGGAGATGTTTTCAGTTTTTATATGGAACAGGAAGGAGTAGGTTTTTCAGAAGCGCTGCGGGATCTGGCCCAGCAAGCTGGGGTAGAACTAACCAATTTTCAGCCAACCCAAGATTTTACTCATAAACAAAAGCTAATCGAAATTAGCCTAGCAGCAGCTGATTTTTACCACTATCTTTTAACTAAACACCAGATCGGCAAGAAAGCCTTGGAGTATTTGCAGGAACGAGGAGTAACCCCTACCCAGATTAGAGATTTTAAATTAGGTTATGCGCCGGATAATTGGCAAGCTTTAACTGACTTTTTAACTAAAAAGAAAAAATTTCATTTAAATGATCTTGAAGAAACAGGTCTAACTATCAAAAGTGACCGAGGTGGTTATGATCGGTTTCGAGGACGGGTCATGTTTCCACTGTATGACCACCGTGGTAATTTGGTGGCCTTTTCTGGTCGGATCTTGCCATGGACCGACGATGGCAAAAGCGGTAAATACATCAATAGTCCGGAAACCCCGATTTATCACAAAAGCCAGATGCTCTTTCCGTTGCACATGGTTAAAGATGCCATCCGTAAAGCTAATAACGTAGTGATTGTGGAAGGAGAACTAGATGTGTTAGCCAGTTTGCGGGCCAATATCGGCTACACCGTAGCAGTCAAAGGTTCAGCTCTAACAGACCAGCAAGTCAAACTTTTAAACCGTTACTGCCAAACGATTACTTTAGCTTTGGATGCCGATAGTGCCGGAGTAGCTGCTGCCAAACGGGCGATCACTGTAGCTCAAGCTGCGGAAATGAATATCAAAGTAGTAGAACTTTCTCAAGGTAAAGATCCGGATGAACTGGTTAAAACTGATCCAGCGGCTTGGCGCCAAGTAGTTAAACAAGCAGTTGGGGTTTATGACTTTTTCCTGGCTCAGACTCAAAAAAATCATGATTCACTGACCATTGATGGTAAACAGGCAATTTCAGCCGAAATAGTACCCCTGCTTTCTCAAATTGAAAACAGAGTAATTCAGGATTTTTATATTAAAAAACTGGCTACACTGCTGCAAGTAGAAAAAGAAGTGATTGAGCAAGAAATTGAACGTTATAGTAAAAAAAAGGAATTAGGAAATACGTCGAATGCTCAAGAAACTACTGTTGCAGTTAAGCCCAGAGTGATGTTGTTGGCAGATGAGCTTTTAGCTTTAGTTTTGACTTTTTACGACAAAATTGCTATAGAAACTATTCCTATCGAAGATATGAATGATTCAGCTTTAACTAAAATTTTAGCTAAACTGCTACAAGACAAACCCAAAGATGTAGTTAGTTTTGCTAAAACTTTACCGGCTGAGTTGCAAGCTCAATTTGATACCAGCTTTTTACTGGAACTGCCAAATTACAGTGATAAAGAAGTGGTAAACAAAATCCAAGAACTGAGTAGTCAGCTTGCAAAATTGAGTCTTCGTGATAGACTAAGCAGGTTG
>JAAZOH010000044.1 GCA_012797845.1 Candidatus Beckwithbacteria bacterium | reverse complement strand
TATACTCATTTGCTTAGTCAGACTCATCCTAAAATGTTAGGTTTAAAATCTCTTGCCTATTATTCACTATTTCCAAATTGCCGGGAAGCTACGTTTGTAGAGATTTTGTGCAATCATACTTTGATTTCAATCAATATTATTATCGAAGCCTTGCCAAACTATATTTGTTTTGCTGAAGTAGGTTATGACAAAAGCTATAAACGCAGCTCTGGAGTTTCTAAGGCTCTACTCATCGACTATTATTTACCTAAAACCAAGTATATTAGTTGGGGAGGCAGCGCTAATGAAGGAATTTATCAGTATAAAAAAGAATTACTAGGTGAAACACCGACCGGCTTTTACCCTTATTATTTATGGTGTGAGTTTTACCAAAAAAGTAAAGCTAGTTGGTGGCTAGAGAAAATGAAGGCAAAATAAAATTGTAAACTATAAAAATTACTTAGATCTTATGACAAAAACCAAACCACTTCTCATTGCTCACCGCGGTGATACCGTTTCTTTTCCTGAAAATACTCTAGAAGCGTTTGTTTCAGCTTTTGACAAAGGAGCTGATGGAATTGAAATGGATATTCATTTACATGAAGGAGCTATTATCATAGTGCACAACTTTTTATTTGACCACAGCAAAAACTATCCAAAACTGGTAGATGTTTTACCTGTTATCCATAATAGAGGTAGGATTGAAATCGAAATCAAAGCTTTTAGACCTGACATTTTACAACCCTTGCAAGATATTTTGGCCCAGTTTCCTCAGACTGATTTTGAGCTAACTACTAGTGAAATCCCCCTAGCTGCACATATTAAAAAAACTTTTCCTAAGATCCCCGTGGGGCTTATTTTGCACGAATTTTTATTTCCGGATTGGATGACTTCGGATATTGCTTGTCAAAAAATGTTGGGTTGGGGAACTATGGTTGGAGTTGATCGGATCCATATTAATTTGCAAACTTTGAACCAATTTGGCCAGGCTGAACTGGTAGCTAAGCTTCATCAAGCAGGATTTGAAATCCATTCCCATATCATAAACGACGAAGCTCAAGAAAAAACTTTGCAGCATTTTATTGACTGGCAAGTTGATCAATGTACGATTGATAATGTGGCTTTGTCTACCTTAAAATAAATCTATATTATTAGTAGTTTTTATCATTTTACCTTAATGCCCCAACCTAAAAATTTCGAAAAATTCCAACTTTTTGGACTGGCAATGCAGCTGGGTTTTAATTTAGTAGTACCTTTGATGCTAGGTGTTGGTGGTGGAGTTTGGCTAGATAAGAAATTTAGTACCTCTCCTCTTTTTGTTTTGATTGGGACTTTTGGAGGCATGATTTTAGCTGGATTTATGTTTTATAAAGAAATCAAGCCATTTCTAAAAAACAAATAAGTATCTTCCACTTCAGTTTTGCAGCTTCTTACGTTACGATAAGCACATGCTTAAAATTTACTTTAAAACCTTAAAAAGTAAACGCTTCAGCCAAATTAAACAGATTCGTAGTGGTGCTTGGTTGCATTTTGATCAGGTGAGTCCTGATGATATTGACCAGGCAGCTAAATTATTACATTTGGGCATTGAAGAAATTAGAGATAGTTTGGATCTCTTTGAAGTCCCAAGAATTGAACGGATTAATGGAACATTACTGCTCTTTGCCCGTTTGCCTTACGAAGAAAAAACAGCCAACTTATATACAGTGCCACTAACTATCATTTTAAGTAAAAAATATTTTGTGACTATCGCTCCGGTGCACTGTGAACTGGTTGAAAATATTGGCCAAAATAAGCTAGCTCCAGCTACTACCCAGCAATCTAAACTACTGCTACAAATTTTAAATATAGTGGCGCGGGAGTTTATGTCAAAGATCAAGCAAGTTAATGATCGGGTCAATAAACAAAAAAAAGGTTTGGAAAATATCAGCAATGCGGATATTACTTTTTTGATAAATAGCGAAGAAATTCTCAATCAGTATTTAGCTGCGCTTCAACCTATGGAAGCTATGTTTGAAGTAATGCTGTCAGGCAACTATTTGCGTCAGTATGAAGGTGATAAAGATTTGTTTGAAGATGTACTGATTGGACTAAAACAATCAACCAATTTGTGCCGGAGCAATGCTAAAACCTTAGTCAGTCTGCGTAATAGCTACCAGATCATTTTTACTAATAATCTAAACCGGACTATCAAATTTTTGACCTCTTTTACGATTTTACTGACTATTCCAACGGTGATTGGAAGTCTTTATGGCATGAATGTAGCTTTGCCTTTAGGTAATCACCCTATGGCCTTTATCTTTATTATGTTAATAACTTTTGGCTTATCAATGCTTTTCCTGGGACTTTTATTTTGGAAAAAGTGGCTATAAATAAAATAATATGGTGCAACTAACATCAGATCAAAAACAGGCCTTAGAATCTTTGATTGCCTGGCAGGAACATCCAAAAAAACAATTCATCACTTTGGGTGGTTATGCTGGTACTGGTAAAACTACTCTATTGGGAGTATTGCGTCAAAAACTGCTTAAAAAAAATAAAAAACTTTCAGTAGCTTTTTGCTCATTTACGGGCAAAGCTTCCCAGGTTCTCAAAGAAAATCTAAGTAGGCAAAAAGCGATTTTAGATCAAGATCGGGTTAGTACTATTCACTCTCTGATTTACAAAGCTATTGACGATAGTAGGGGGCGAGTGATTAGCTGGGAAAAACGGGATAGTATTGACCAAGATCTGATTATTATTGACGAGGCTTCAATGATTACAAAAAAAATTTGGCAAGATTTGCTGAGTTTTGACCGGCCCATCATTGCTGTTGGCGATCATGGTCAGCTGCCGCCAATTGGTGATAATTTTTCACTGGTTGCTAAACCACAGCTACGACTTGAGCAAATCCATCGCCAAGTGGCTGATTCCCCTATTATTAAGCTATCGCAAATGGCTCGGGAAGATGGCTACATTCCAGTTGGAACCTATTCTAGTCAAGTTAAAAAATACTCTCGCACTGATCCAGATATTCACAGTATTGTTCAAGATTTGCTGGAGCGTTGGGATGAAGAAACTTTACTTTTGGTTGGCATGAATCATACAAGGGTTAAATTAAATAACCAAATTCGATTAATTAAAGAGATATATAGTCAAGAACCCACCATTGGTGATCGGGTCATTTGTCTCAAAAATAGTTGGGAATATGGACTCTACAACGGCATGCTGGGCATTATCCATTTTATCGAGCCAAAATTTGATGGGCATGGTAAAAAACATTGGTATCAAGCTGATATTGCTATGGACGATGAAGTGCTTTTTTCTGGAGACATTTCGGCCTATCAATTTGGGGCTAGCACTACCCTCCCCGACATTCCCGGTTTAACTTTTGCACAAATGGGAGAGCTATTTGATTTTGGCTATGCTTTGACTGTCCACAAAGCCCAAGGCTCTCAAGCCCGCAAAGTCATTATTTTTGAAGAACGTAATCAGCACATGAGTGATGAAGAGTGGCGGCGCTGGCTCTATACGGCGGTTACGAGAGCTCAAGAGGGTCTAATAATTGTAGGAAACTAGAAGTATCAAAATTAGGAAACATTTCTTTTAAAAGGAGTAGATGACGCGTGGCTGCATTTTTGGCTTCGCCTTCAGAAGCTGTTTTCAACTCCCAAAAACTAAGTAAAAACAGCCACTCAACAAACCTTTGTTTGCCTTGGTTATAGTCTGGTTCTAATTCCATGCCATGATATTACACTAAATTAAATAAATATGACTATAAGCGTCCATGACTTTTTAGCAAATTTTTGCTAACGTATTGTCAGGTTTTATTATTATTTATGGATCAAAGCCTTAATCCCCTATTTTCACCAATTGTCGAAAATGCGATTCGGTTGGCCAGTTACTGGCATAAAGGCCAGATGCGCAAAGGTCGGGAATTTGAGTATTTCACTCATCCTGTAGCTGTTAGTCTCATTCTAGCCAGAGCTGGTTTTGAAGAGGAAGTAGTGGCGGCCGGGTTGTGTCATGACCTGATTGAAGATACCAATTGTCCTTCTGAAGAATTATTGCAAGCTTGTGGTCAAAACGTTTTAAACTATGTTTTAACAGTCACAGAAAACAAACAATTGGATGAGGATAAAGACTGGGAAATCATTAAAAAACTTCAGCTAGATCGAGTTAGAGCTGCTTCTTGGCAAGCCAAGGCTGTTTTTACGGCTGATAAGATTCATAATCTGCAGACTTTAATGGCGGCTTTAGAAGAATACGGACTAAGCTATTTTAACTATTTTCATAGAGGACCTGAGCAAAAATTATGGATCGAAGATCAGCGAGTCATGATGCTGCAGGAATCATGGAAACATCCGCTAGTTGACGAATATGATCAGCTGGTAGATGAATTTGTAGAAACTTTGGAAGATTTGGATGTTAAAGCTGAACAAACCGGCCAACCTTATAAGCATGTTTACCAATCCCAGCAAACCGATTTTGATGATCCAGAAGCTATTCAAAAAACTAAAGCAAGTTTAGTAAAACGCCAGGTATTTAATCAAGAACAACTGGCTAAAATAGTTGATGTCAAAGTTCGGCAAGCATTGCTTTCAAAACCAAAACCAGTCAAGAAAAAACCTAAAAAAACCTTGGGTAAATATTTAATTGACAATGAATATCGCTTACTTTTACCGGTAGCGCTGCATTATGGTATTGCTCAGGGAAGCTTGACTAATCCTGACTTGCAAAATCAATTGCAAATAAGTTACCTTACAGCTTTTAAAATTTTAAAAGAACTTAAACGCTTGCATGTAGTTAAGCGAGCTGATAGTTTTAAGCCTCGGCCTGTGAACAAAACTAAAGCTCGAGAAGTATTGGCAGGTTTGCAAAAAAAGAAACAGCTATGAAAAAACCTTACTTACTTATTATTATTTTGGGAATTATTTTAGCTTCTTGTGCTGAACCAGAACCAGAGACCTTACCAAGCTTTGAAGAAGTAGCTACTAGACGCGATAATCCGACTCCTAGCCAAGTTAAGGCTTATTGTGAAGAAAACGGGGGTCATTATGAATATTGGAAAAATAATGATGGTAGCTATTCAACCTACTGTATTTTTCCCCAAGGCTATGGTTGTGAACCAGAAAAATTCTGGGACGGTTCATGTAGCATGGAAACGTTTTAGAAGTTTAAATCCTGATTGAGCTTTTGAAGATTGACGTACAATTCCTGATAATCAAATTTTGATAATAAGCGGCGGCGTCTGGCTTTATCCAACCAGACCAAACTTTCAATACTATGTTCTCTAGCTTGATTGATAAACTTAAGCTTGTTTTCCTGCTTACTTTGTACAGCTTTAGCTAGAGAAACAGTCAGTAAATCCAGGCAAAGAATAAGCTGTTGACCAATAGTTGATTTAGCAAAAACTGGCCAAAGTTCAATAACCTCCCATGCTCGGTCTGCTGTTTGCAAACAGAGCTGATAGGTTTTTTTTGTAAGCTTAGCCATATCTATTTATCAAATGAAGGAATTTTGGTTTTTTTGATCTTCTCTTCTTTGCTGCCCAGTTTATGTCTGAGAAATTCATAAACAGCTGGCATAACCGAGATCAAAATAATAACCATAATTACAATCGTAAAATTGTGTTTTACTGCTGGGATATTGCCAAAGAAAAAACCGGCAAAAGTGAAAAGTGTAACCCAGAGGATTCCTCCAATAATGTTATAGCTAATAAATTTGCCATAGTGCATTTTGCCAACACCGGCGACAAAGGGTGCAAAGGTGCGCACAATAGGTACAAATCTGGCTAAAATAATAGTTTTGCCGCCATGTTTTTCATAAAAGGCATTGGTCTTATCAATATGAGATTGGTTGATAAAAGGAATTTTGGGATTTTCAATAATTTTTTGACCTAAAAAATGTCCAATCCAATAATTAGCTGTGTCACCTAAAACAGCTGCTGCTAAAAGGATCAAATAGGTTAAAAAAATATTTAAAGAACCAAGAGCAGCAAAAGCACCAGAAGCAAAAAGCAATGAATCACCAGGTAAAAAAGGCGTAACAACAAAACCAGTTTCAGCAAAAATAATAAAAAATAAAATTACGTAAGTAAGTGTGCCATAAGCTTGAATAATTTCATTAAGATGCTCATCAATATGAAGGATAAAATTAAAGAGACCAGAAATAAGAGAAATAGGATCCATAGTAGATGTCTAACTTGATAATATAACAAAGATTTACTATACCCTACTGCTTTAAAAATTTCGAGGTGGAGATTGAAAATAAAACAATATTTTAATTTTCAGCGGGATATGTAAAACCTTCTCCTGGTAGTAGATATACTATATTAATACCCTGTAAATCTTTAGTGTAATTTTGGTAATTACTCTGAACTACTTCAATAGTACTTTGCTGGTAAAGATCATTACCGCTCATAAATTTAAACAGATGTAGAGGAATGAAAAGATGAGGCTTAAGGTCTCTGATATTGTAAGGATGAAGCAAAATATTGCCTAAAAGAATATCATAATCTTTTGCTTGATAGACTTTATTAGCTTCATTTTTATTTTTAAAATCTCGGCCGTCACCAGTGTGAAGCAATGTAAACCCATCAGTTTTTATTTTGAACCAAACACTGGGATCATTAAAATTACCATCACCACGATGATCTGTTTGGTAAGCAGTAATTGTTACCCCATTAATATTTCTAGATTCACCACTGTTAAGTTTGATAATATTTTCAGATTGAGAACTATCAAATAAAAAACCTTCTGGCAAAACCACTTTTTTATTATTTGCTATAGCTTTTTTAAGAAGAGAGCTGTCAAAATGATCGCCGTCTAGGTGAGTTACTAAAAACACATCAGTAATACGAGCTAATTCATTGTGAGCTTGAGAAAAAGGTAAATTAGCTGTATCAATAGCAATAATCTTGCTGTTTGTTTTGATAACTACTCCCATATTAAGTAAAGTCCAAGCCTTGATTTTGCCAGATACTACTTGTTCGCTCTTAATTTCGGCAATAGCTTGTTTAACCCTTATATTAGATAGTTTTCTTTGATTTGATAACCAGTAAAAGTATAGTTTGGGAGTATTTTCTGGTAGATTTTTTGCTAAATACTGGCCATATTCTGAAACCAGATTTTGTCTGGCTTCATCTTGTTGTAAGGGTTGTGACTTTTCTATTTTTTGATTAAGAATATATACAGAGTTGGGAACGTAAAGATATGAAACAGCTAAAAATAAGCCAAGAAGTAAAATAATGATTATATTAGACAGATATTTGTTCATTAAAACAGTTTAGCATGAAGAAATACCTTATCAAATTAATTTACCTCTTTTTGATAGAAAGCAGTGTTGCGATAGGATTCTTGTAAAACATTGACACATTTAAAACCTAAATTTTCATAAACCCTTCTTAATTTAGTGATATTAGCATTAGTGTCTGCTCTTAAAAATGAAATGCCACGTTTTTTTGCAAAAGTATTAGCATATGAAACCATTTTTGCAGGCAAGCCAGTCCCAGCAAAATTGCGATGTACAGCTAACCAATGAATGTATAAGGAAGGTATATTTTTACTTTTATCAATAGCTTGCCAATCTTGGGCGTTTTGCTCTATTTGCAATACTGCTGCTACAGCAGGATTTTTATCGATTAAACCCACATAAAGTTCTTCAGGTTTCACAAATTTATATAAAAATTCTTTGTTGAGATTTTCTAATCGCCACCACTTTGAAGGATTTTTACCAGTTTTCAAAAGCCATTTTCCAGCATTTCTTAAAACATATATAGCTTGATCTGGATCTTGGATGATTTCAAATTTCATTTTTTCATATTATAAATAGCAGTAAAAGTTTATACAACAAAAAAAGCAACCGGCCTGGTAACGGTTGCTTTTTATTCGGATTGGCAATTTCTGTCCTTTAGAAATTGTCCTTAAGTTGGATCAGATTGTCGATCGAACCATTTTGCAAGCTTGGATATGTAAGAGAGCATTTTCTTGCCTTTGTTAAGCATCAATGTAAATAACAATGTGAGATGTTCACATGCCTAGTTGGGTATTAGTCTAGGGTGGGTTATTTGGCTTGGCTTATCAAAGAGTACACTCAGTATAGCTCAAGCCTTATGAACTGCTTGTGAGAATATTATGAAGCTTTCTTCATTTTTTGTGCTTGGTCCCAAGTCCCCCATTTTTCCTTCAAAAAAGTCCGAACGTGTGGTCTTTTTAATTCGATTGGGAGAATATTTGTAGCTCGAGTTTTAGCTTTTTTCTTGACTATTTTTTTTGCCTTTTTAACTTTTTTTACTATCTGTTTCAGCGGCAAAGTGATTACAAAAGTAGTCCCTTTCCCTTTTTGACTACTGGCTTCAATAGTCCCTTTATGAGCTCTGGTTAGGGCTGCAGCAATAGAAAGCCCTAGACCCGAACCTTCACCTACCTGGCTTTTACCACGATAAAAACGCTCAAAAATATGAGGTAAATCTTTTTTGCTGATACCTACCCCATTATCTTTAATAATGATTTTAACCTGAGATCCTTCTAAGTTTGTTTGAATCAAAATTTTACCTTTACGACGAGAATATTTGATAGCATTTTCCAAAATATTAAGAAAAATCTGAAGCAATTTTTCCTGTTGACCAAAAACTTGTAAATTTGGAGTGATACTGGTGCTAACTATAATATGTTTATCGATACCAAGTTGTTGCGCAATTTCAGCTGCTTCTTCTAAAAGGTGACTTACATTATGGGTTTTAAAATTCTGGTCCTGGTTTTCTGAAGCAGCCCAAGCAAAATTCATCATGTCTTTCAAGATACCGCTCATCCGATCAGCGTCTGATAAAACATTAGTTAAAATTTTTTGATAAGCTTGCAAACTTCGAGATTTTGTCAAAGCAATTTCAACATCACTTTTGATAGCGGTAAGTGGAGTTTTAAGCTGATGAGAAATATCATGAATGAGCTGCCGCTCTTTATCAAAACCTTTTTGCAAACGGTCTAGCAAACTATTAAAGGAAGTTCCGACTTCGCCAATTTCATCATGAGGGTTACCAACTTCAACCCGGTCGGCCAGGTTTTTAGTAGAAATGGTATTCATGCTTTTAGCTAGCTCCCGCAATGGCGATAAAGAAATATCAGCTTCTAGGAAACTTACTAAAATAAGTGGCAACATAAAGATCAAAAAGACTAAAATTAGGGTATTTAATAAAACTCGGAAAGCTTCATTAACTACTTCTGTTGAATCGCCGACAATAATAGTTCCGATAAAGCGGGCTCCTTCGTAAAGTGGTTGAACATAAAAACGATTTTTACCTTCGGTTAGAAATTTAGGTTCAAAATTGTTTTTAATTTCAGTTTCTAGACGGCTTACTAAGTGAGGATCAACTGGCAAAGTTTGAGATTGAGCTACGATATCGTGATTGTGATTTAAGACCAAAACAAAATTGCTTTTAGTAATTTCAAAGGTTTCTAAGACCTGGTCTTTAGAAGTTGGAGATAGATTTTGAGTTTTAATAAGAGTGGTAATTTCGTCAGCTTGGGCTTGCAGGTTTTCATCAATTTTAGAAAGAATTAGGTTTCGGGCTACTAAATAGAAACTAATAAAAGAAAAGGCCAAAACCACCATAAATGAGATGGTGTACCACGCGGTCAACTTGGTTCTGATAGGTAATTTTTCGAGTAACTTCATGAAATTTCAAACCGTTGCTGCCTATATTTTATACCCTACTCCATGAACTGTCTGAATCAGCTGGTTTTTTTTGCCAGCATTGCGAAGTTTTTTACGAAGGGTTTTGATAAAAACATCAACCACATTGGAAAGACCGTCATAATTATAATCCCAAACGTGTTCCAAGAGCATGGTTCTAGTGACGACCTCACCTTGATGGGAAAGTAGAAATTCCAGCAAGGCAAATTCTTTAGCTGTTAGACTAATGTCCTGATCGCCACGTCTTACGTTATGTTTAATCGGATCCAATACTAAATCTTCAATCTGATACTGAGGTAATTTTTGTGAAGCATTACGTCTGATCAGAGCCCTGATCCGAGCAAGTAACTCAGAAAACGCAAACGGTTTTGTCACATAGTCATCAGCACCCATGTTTAGTCCTTTAACCCGATCATCAATGCTAGTTCGAGCTGTGAGCATCACAACTGGAGTTTGCAGTTTGCTTTGGCGAATCTTCCGGCAAATTTCCAAACCATCTTTATCTGGCAAATTTAGATCCAAAATAACAGCATCATATGGGTTTTCAATAGCCATATATTCACCATCTTCACCATTGTGGCTGACATCAACAGTAAAACCTTCCTCTTTCAGGCCCCGTTGCATGACGTGAGCAATTCGTTCATCATCTTCAATAATCAATATTTTCATAGCACGTATTATACGTAAAAAATATGAAAAGATTATGAAACTTACAAGCTTAATCTTGGTTGACGATGCAGTTTTTCCAAATCCTCTACTATATCCTGCTTCTCATAAAGAAGATAAGCTGCTGTGCCAATCATGGCTGCATTGTCGCTCATGAGTTTTTTACTGTATGGATATTGAAAATCAAGATTACTTTCTTTAGCAATTTGTCTCAATTGAGATCGCAAATTAGTATTGTTGCTAACTCCTCCCCCCAACCATAAAGTTTTAGGCTGATACAGCTTAATAGCCTTTTTTAGTTTGTAGATAATAGCTCGGAAAACAGCAGCCTGAAAAGAGGCAGCCAAGTTTGAAATCTCCTGCCTGCTTAAGGTTTTCGACTGGTCATTTTGTAGCTCCTCTATTTGATGGCGGCCAGCAGTTTTAAGCCCGGAAAATGAAAAATCCAGATTCTGATTTTTAGTCATAGGTAGAGGAAATTGATACATTTTACCGTTGCCTTGTTTAGCAATTTGCTCAAGAGCAGCTGCACCCGGATAACCTAAGTCTATAAGTCTGGCAAATTTATCCAAAGCTTCTCCAGCGGCATCATCAATAGTTTGACCGATCTTTTTCACATGAGTAAAACTTGTAAGCAAAAGCAATTCGGTATGACCACCTGATGCCAATAAAGCTAGAACTGGAAAAGATATATTTTGGGGTTTTATTTGTCCTTTGGCATTTTGAGCTAAAACAGAATATAAATGGCCAGCCATATGGTTAACAGCAATCAGTGGTTTACCAAACTCTTGGGCTAGTTCTTTGGCAAATGCTAGTCCAACTTCTAAAGCAATAGCTAAGCCCGGACCATAAGTAACCGCAATAACATCTATTTGCTGAGGTTTTACATGAGCTCTTTTTAAAGCTTCTTGATAAGCCGGATTAATCTGCTCATGATGAGCCAGTTTAGCTACTAAAGGCATCACTCCTCCATATTTACGATGCAGTTCTTCTTGCGAAGCTACTATATTGCTTAGAACCCGCATACCTTGAGTAATAGCTACAGAAGTATCATCACAAGAAGTATCGAAGCTCAAAATGATTGGATATTTTTTAGACATAGCGATATTATACTTAAAGAATCAATATTTCATGGTGTCATTTTGAGCAGAACGAAAAATCTGATTATTTTGGAAAGATGTTTCATTCTGATTGCATCAGGACTCAGTATGACATTACTTTTATGTCTGATTGTATTTTTTGCAAGATTGTAACTGGAGAACTACCAGCCTACAAAATTTATGAAGATGATCAGTTTTTGGCATTTTTGGATATTTTCCCCTTTGTTAGAGGTCATACTTTAGTGATTCCCAAGAAACATTACCGTTGGGTTTGGGATGTAGAAAATATTGGTGAATATATGCAAGTATGCCAAAAAATTTCTAACCACTACCGAAATTTATCCAGTATTGATATGGTAGCTTCATTTATTTTTGGAGAACAAGTGCATCATGCCCATATTCAGCTGCTTCCAAACATTGCTCCAACAGAAATGGACAGAATCTTTACAGCTTTAGCTCCTGTTCGTAAAAACCAATTGACTAAAGAAGAAGGTGAAGGATTAGTTCAACATTTAAGCTTAAAATAATTTAAGCAAATTTTCTGAGTTTGAGTTACAATACCTTGTGTAGAATCTATTGCTAGGTTCTAAGTTCTTTTTATGCCCAGGTGGCCTGCCCGCAATCGCTAAAGCGATAGCTTTTGCAGGCGGGTGGAACTGGTAAAATAAATTTATGATTTTTTACTACACATACGTGTTGTTGAGTCTAAAAGATCTTAAATTTTACATAGGTTGGACTGACAACTTGAAATTAAGAGTTAAAAAACATAATAATGGCAAAGTTGTTGCAACAAAAAATAGGTTGCCATTACAGTTGGTTTATTATGAGGCTTGTTTAAGTAAAGACAGAGCAATCGAAAGAGAAAAGCAACTGAAGACTGGTTTTGGTAGAAAATATTTGAAAAAACGATTACATCTTTAATATTTTATGCCCAGGTGGTGGAACTGGTAGACACGCGAGACTTAAAATCTCGTGCCCTCTAAAGGCGTGTGGGTTCGATTCCCGCCCTGGGCACCATAGCATATGTCACTCTGAACTTGATTCAGGATCCCCTTAAATTTTCCTAGGAGATGCTGAAATAAATTCAGCATGACAATTTTTTTCGGGGAGTAGTCAAGTGGTATGATACGCGGTTTGGGACCGTGTGGCGGGAGTTCGATTCTCCCCTCCCCGACTTGTAATTTTATGACAAATACCGATCTAATTGATAAAGTTAGAAAACACTTCTTAGAACTATTCCAAAAGAAACATTCCGGTTATCAATTTCTTGATAGACATGTGCAGGAAGTTGAACGGTGGGCTCTAAAAATACTTGAAAAACATCCTAATGCCAATAAGGATGTGGTTATGATAGGAGTCTGGCTTCATGATGTAGGCCAGCTGATTGGAGATACTAGCGTTGATCATGCTATCAATTCAGAAACTGAAACAAAGCAATATTTACAGGAGCTACATATAGATCAGAACATTATTGATCAAGTGGCTCATTGTGTCAGGGCTCATCGTAATCGCGACATTAAACCAGAAACTTTGGAAGCAAAAATTGTAGCTGCCAGTGATTCAGCTAGCCATATGACAGATATCAACTATATTGTGCATTTGTCTGATGGAATGAGAGATTATGTTGATGGTAAAATTGAGCGGGACTATCGGGACATTAGTGTTTTCCCAGAGCTTAAAGAAGAAATTACTCCTTTATATCAAGCTTGGAAAGCATTAATTCAGGCTTTCCCCGTTAGTGATAAAAAACCAGAAGTCAATTTTGCTTAAGATAGTTTAATAATATCTGATTAAACTTTACTAATAATCCCGACATCTCTTTTTATGAAAATCATTAAAGCTAGTAATAAAGATGAATTAGCAAATGAATGGCAAATTTTTACATGGCTTAATTATGGAGAAGGTGCTCAATGGGTAAAAAAACATTTTAGATTTAAGGCAATAGAGAATCAAAAAATCATTGGTACTATAGACGGTAAATATGAAGCTGGAATTGTTTTTATTGCGAGCTTGATGGTTGTAGAAAATAATAGAAAAAAAGGAGTTGGAAAAAAGTTGATTGAAAAAGCTGAAGCATATGGCAAAAAACTGCATGCACATAAAACATTCTTATTTACCGGAAAACATTGGCCAAGTTGTGCTTTCTATGCAAAACTTGGATTTAAACCAATAATAGAGCTTCCAGATTTTTACCTCCACAAAGACTTTGTTATTTATATGAGATTAATTACATAAATTATAGCTATCCAAGAATTTCAACAAAATTAAAATCTACATGCGTTACGTTTTTAAACTGGAAAACAAAATCTCTTCTTTTGAATTTTCTCGACTAGAAGATTTATTGGTTCCACTTTTTTCTTTCAGCTACCATTTTTCAAAAAGTTATCATGGAAATCATGTTTTATATTTTAGTTCAAAACCAAAATGGCGATTATTTTTGTATGATAAAAACACACTCATTGGATCATTAAGTATCGTTGAAAGAAAGATACATACTCCATTTCAGCTCTCGATTGCAGGAATTGGTAATTTAGGAATTAAACCATCTTATCAAGCAAAAGGACTAGCAATGTCAATGCTTGAGCATGCTCACCATTTTGCGAAAAAACAAGGAATGAATATTAGTTTACTTTTTTGTATTCCTGAGAAATCAAATTTATATGTGAAGACTGGTTATGCGAAACTTGAAAGACCAGTGTTTTATGAAGACAATAGTGAAACTAAAATGGAGCTATTATCTTATGCTTATCCCCTTTCTATTGATAAAAAGAAATTTGATCAAATTGTTAATAGAGAACTTAATATTGGAAAGGGATCGTGGTAATGTTGTCTTATAGATATGTAAAAAATACTTTACATATTGTAAAACATATATTACAATACTTCGTATGAAAAAAACTAAAAACCCCAAAATTACCATTCCTCTTTTTAGAAAATGGCAAAAATTAAAAAAAGGTTGGAAAATTTTTAGCATCTGTTTATTGCTATTACTGCTAGTTATTGTTGGTTTGAAGATACGTGGTCACTATCAGAAACAAAAGACTATAACTATAGCTCAAGTGAGTAAACAAACTATAGATCGAAAGATTTTGCGTAGTGGGATTTTAGAATACAAAGGAATTACTGAAGTATCTTCTACAACTCAAGGTCAAGTGACTAAGATATTTGTCAAAAATGGTGACTCTGTTGAAAAAGACCAAGTTTTATTTGAGGTAATTAGCACTGCTACCCCTGAAGAAAAAGCTGAAGCATGGAGTGCTTATTTGACTGCTAAAAATGCTCTAGAAGAAGCTAAACAAGGTAATAATAAAACTCAAGCAGCTGTGGAAACTGCCAAACAAAGTCTTTTAACTAGTGAGCAAGAAGTTAAAGAAATTAATGACCATGGTTATACTGACAATGAAAAAGAAGCGCTTAAAAGTGCAGAACAAGCAGCTAGATATACTTATGAAGCTGCCCAGTCAGATACAACTTTAGTTGAAAATAGAATTAAAGCAGCTCAGGCAGACCTGAATGTGGCTTGGTTAAAGTATCAAACTACCCAGGATATAACTATGACTGCTCCGCTTGCAGGGAGAATAGAAAATCTTAGTATTGAAGAAGGTGATGTAGTTGATCCTCAAAATGAATTAGCCAACCTCATGATTATTTCTAATCCCAGGCAGGTTATTGCGGTTACTATCGGTGAAATTGACGCTGCTTTGATGACTGCCAGTTTATCAGCTGAAATTAGTGTTGATGCTTTTGAGAACCGTATTTTTCCAGCTTTTGTTTCCAAAGTTGATAAAGTAGGTAAACAAAATGATGATGGTGGGATTACATACACAGCTTGGTTGACACTTGATGATGTTTATCCGGAATTACTGTCAGGAATGGCAGCTGATGTAGAAATTTTGATTGAAACTAAGAAAAATGTTTTAGCTGTGCCAAATGAGGCTTTGCTGTATAACAATGGCCACTATCAGCTTGTGATTGGCAACCAAGATAAACAATTACAAGCAATGAAAAATGTTGACATAGGAATTCGTAATGAGACTTATACCGAGATCAAAAAAGGTGCTTCAGAAGGAGAAACGGTTTTAGTAGGATATCGTTTATGAGTAGTCTAATCCGTCTAGCACACATAAAAAAAGTGTATGGTAAAGGGGCTCATAGTTACGAAGCACTAAGAGGTGTTTCCTTGGATATTAAAAAAGGAGAATTTGTAGCTATTATGGGTCCGTCAGGGTCAGGTAAATCTACCTTGATGAATATTCTTGGGACTTTAGATACTCCTACAAGCGGAAGCTACTTTTTTAATCATAAAAAAATAAATCATTATTCCAAAAAAGAATTAGCACAATTGCGTAATCGAGAAATTGGTTTTGTATTTCAATCGTTTAATCTTTTGCCACGGCTTAGTGTAGCTCAAAATATTGAGAGACCAATGATGTATGGACATGTTCCTGCTCATGAAAGAACCGATAGAATTCTTGAGGTTTTAAAATTAGTTGCCCTAGAAGAAAAATATCATGAACCTCCTTTAAACCTTTCCGGTGGCCAGCAACAGCGGATTGCTTTAGCTCGAGCTTTAATAATGCGGCCTTCGCTTATTTTGGCTGATGAGCCAACTGGAGCTTTGGATTCAAAAACTGCTAAAAAAATCATGGACGAACTGAAACATATCAACAAAACTCAAAAAACCACCATTATTATTGTCACTCATGATTTGATGACAGCTCAGCATGCTAGCAGAATTATTAAAGTTAAAGATGGTCTAATTGCATCCTAGTTTATATGTTTGAATTAGTTATTGAATCACTAGCTACACTTAGAAGAAATGTATTACGTACTATCTTGACTATGATTGGAGTAATTTTAGGAGTTGGGGCGGTAGTAGCTATTATGTCGATGGGAACATCAGCTTATTCCACAGTGCAAAAAACTTTTATTGAATCTGGCTTCAGTGCCTTAACTCTAAGCAATACTAGTAACTCTGCCCCACCTTTAACTAAAAATACCATTAACTACCTAGAAAGCCAGAATATTAATGGTGTTGCTAAATATAAAAGCAGTTTATCAATTTATACTCAGGCAACAGATCGGCTTAGCAATGAATTTGATACTGTAGTGGTTGGAGCCAGTGAAGATGAAGTTTCCACAGCTAATTTAGAAATATTGGCCGGAACATTTTTTACCAAATTTGATGATCTCAATCGTTCTCAAGTAGTAGTTATAGATAATAAACTTAGCAATGAATTTTTTTATTCATACCAGGAAGCTATTGGCCAAAAAATTAGACTTGATGGCAAAAGCTATAAAATTATTGGCATATATCGAACTGACGAACCATTTAATAAAAAAAGGGCTCGGGTTTATGTTCCCTTTAATACCCTCCTTGGGCATGTTCCTGGTAAAAAAGGCTTTAATAGTATTTCAATTTTGGTTGATGAAAGGGCTGATGCTGAGGCTGTGCAGTTGCAAATTAAAAGCGTTATTATGCAACAAAGAGGACTTATTAATGAAGATCATCTTGATTTTGAAGTGAGCAATCCTAGAAGTGAACTCGCTCAGATACAACAATTTTTTACTATTTTCTCCTTGATTATGTCTTTAATTGCAGCTATTTCTCTTGTGGTTGGAGGTGTGGGAATTATGAATATCATGTTAGTGACTGTAACTGAACGGACTAAAGAAATTGGTTTGATGAAAGCACTAGGTGCTCAAGAAGAAGATATTGTTCTGCAGTTTTTAATAGAGTCAGTAGTTTTGACTGTATTTGGAGGAGCTATTGGAGTGGTCCTAGGAATTTTAATTGCTTTTGCAGCGGTGCAGGCTATTAATATGTTTAACTTTACTCCTGATTTTGTTTTTAGAATTAACTATATTTCTATAGTAGTTTCTTTTGTCATTTCTGTTTTGATTGGTTTGGTTTTTGGGGCCTACCCAGCTAAAAAAGCAGCCAAACTTGATCCGGTTGACGCACTTAGGAGAGAATAATGATGATTCAAGTTAAACACAATCTTCTTTATTATGCATTTCTTGTCAATGCTTTATTTTGGCTGATAATGGCAAGCTACTATACATTTGTAAGATTTAGCAACCAATCACAATATCTAATTATCAAAATACTTTTATTTTTAGAATTTTTTTTATACTTAGTTTTTGCTTTGAAGCTTAAGAAAAAAAATATTTGGTTTTATTATCTAGCCTTTCCTTTTGTAATTGCCAATATGATTTTATCAGTGACAGATCAAGTTGGTTTATTGGATTGGATTAGTTTTGTTTTAAATAGTGGGCTTTTATTTTTGCTTTTTTTAATGCAAAAATCAATTTAAAAACTCCATAGCATATTTTCAAAATAAAAGAAAGAATTGATTTATTAGTCCAAATTATGTATATAATAAGGATGAAACAAAATAAATCTTCCCAAACCGCGTTAGCAATTGCTCTAGTTCGAGCTTGTTCTTATCTTGAACCAATTTCTCAACTTAAAACAAGCGACTATTTAGCTTCCAAATTTATTTTTAAGTCTTTTGCCTTTTTAATTAAACTTGGTTTTGTTCGTAATTTTATTCACAAAAACTTACCAAAAGGTCTGTATGAATGGCTTATTTTACGGACAAAATTTATAGATAGCATTGTTTCTGAAGCGGCTGATTCTCAAATTGAACAGATACTTATTTTTGGAACTGGTTTTGATACAAGGTCAATCAGATTCAGCCATGTTTTAAAAGATAGTAAGGTCTTTGAAATTGATCTAGCACAAACCCAAAATAGTAAGAAAAAAATATTAACCAAATCAAAAATTGCGTTACCATCAAACTTGCATTTTATTTCTTTGGATTTAAATCAAGCTAGTATTGAAAATGGGCTTTTCAAATCCGGCATCAAAAAACAGAAAAAAACTTTATGCATTCTTGAAGGAGTTTTAATGTATCTTGAGCCCAAAAAAGTGGAAACTTTGTTGCAATTTTTAGCTTCTTTTGCTTCTGGTAGCCAAGTCGTTTTTGATTACGTTTACCAATCAGAATTGCTTGGTAATAGTAGTAAAGAAAAAGAAATTGTAAAAAATTTGCATGAAGATTGGTTGTGGGGAATTGATAAACATGCAGTG
>JAAZOH010000043.1 GCA_012797845.1 Candidatus Beckwithbacteria bacterium | reverse complement strand
TGGAATTATTTGGTAAAATATAGTCTTAGACAAACTCGTCTACTATTATTTTAGCTCCCGTAGCTCAATTGGATAGAGCGTCTGTCTTCGGAACAGAAGGTTGTGTGTTCGATTCACGCCGGGAGCACAAGTTAGTAGTTAATTACTATTTATGCACATAGACTTGAGTAGCCATAGGAATAAATTAGAAATTGTTATAGATTTGGAAAGATATTTTAAAGATTGTTTGCTACAAGTAGTTGAGAAAGATATTAATAAACCTTGGGGAGCGTATTTTAAATTTACTGAACAGGATGGAAACACGTTTAAAAAGCTTTTTTTTGCAGATAATCATATAAAGCAATTAGAGCGAAGAGGGTTAAAGCATGAACCAAAGATTTTGCTGGTAGCACCGGGTAAACGCCTTTCCTGGCAATATCACTTTCGGCGCAGCGAACTATGGCGAGTTATAGACAGTAAAGTTGGAGTGATATTGTCAAAAACAGATCAGGAGCCAATAGATGTTCCAACATATGCTAGCGGAGATTTGCTAACCATTCCAGTTGGAGTGAGGCATCGGCTTATTGGTTTAGATAACTGGGGAATAGTGGCTGAGCTTTGGGTTCATGAAGAAGAGGCTAAGCCTTCAGATGAAGTGGATATTGTGAGAATTGCAGATGATTTTGGAAGATAATGGGTCGCTAGCTCCCGCCAAAAATTTTGCTTTGCAAAATAATTAGGCGGGCAGGCAATGGTATTTTAAAATATGGGTCGCTAGCTCAATGGTAGAGCAAATGCCTCTTAAGCATTAGGTTCAGGGTTCGAATCCCTGGCGACTCACTAAAATAAAATTGGCTTACATGAAGATCTATTAGGTTTTCCCCATTCCTCATTCCATCTTTCTATATAGTGAGTAAAAAGATCTAAAAAGCCTACACTTTCAGAGTAAGGAACTAATTGTAAATCATCTGCTGATGCTAACGCTCCACGATTTGAACTTAATCCAATTCCAGAATTATGAGCTTGAAACACCCGACCAAGTATCCGTTCTCCTACTTGCGCCACTATGGGTAAAATCAAAGATAGAGAGAAATCTCTTTCTGAATCAGTTTTATCTAGAGCTTCTATGTCTAAATATAAATTTGGTCTATATCCATTCATTGGAGAGGCAAATAAGCCTGGAAATCTTTCAGCACCTTTGGTAATATTTCTGCTGTCAATTAAACCAAAAAAAATCTCTGTCGTTATGCCTTCTGAGCTATTTGTTTCATTCCAGCAGGCAATAGGATCTATTCGGAAAGGATAAGATCCACTTTTTATTATTTTTAATAACCCTTTTCTTTTTAGGGCGCTAGTAACTTTAGCTTGGGCTTGAGCATGCTTTCGGAGGCTTTCAAATCCAAATATGTCAGCATAAAAAAGGGCTGCTTCCAATGGGGTGACGCTGAATTCTGTTTTCATAACTTTAGTATTGATGGAATTATACTGTACAGTATGAAAACATGAAGTATCTTATTCTTACCCTCTAGGTTTTGATAACTTTTATTTACTACTATTATCCTAGTTATAATTTTTACGTAGGTATCTCACAAATTAATATTATCTATAATATTAATTTATTTTAGAGATGTGAATTTAGATAATCCTCAAGGGCAAGTTTATCGACTTTGGCTACGCCAACCGTTAAGGTTAATAGCTGAACAATGTCGTCAATATTGTGCGGGGTCATTTCATATGCTTCTCCAACTCTTTGGCCATAGGGGGTAGCAGCAGGAGCCAGCCAGCAACCATTTCCCGGACAGACAAGCTTAATTTCGCAAGAACGTATTGTGGCATTTAAATTACTTTTGCGAATATATTCAACACTCCCTCGCATTAAAATATATACTTCTCTCATTACCTTAATAATGTCTAACTCCCTCCCTTTTCCTGCATTAAAATCAAGCCACCTAGATAGAGCTGGTCTGATTTTTACAAAAATAGAGTGTTGTCTGCCACTACTATCTACATCAATGTGAACTTCCAGCATTTGAGGAAAATTTGAATTAGTAGGATGTTTAATTTCGGATAGTTGTCTAAATATCATCGATAATGTTGAAGCAACTCGATACTCCTCTCCTCCTTGAGGAGTTGGCAAGCTACATTCATAAATTAACCAATCTGATAAGCTTGGATGTTGATATTCAGAAATTATTGGCCCAAAACCCCATTCGTGATCTGCTGATGGTGGAATAAAAGGGCATTGTGTGTTTATATGACTATATAAAAAATTAATCAAAAGCTGGTAATATTCGGCTGAACCTATGATTCCTTGTTTGTGTACTGATAATAAAAAGCGATTCTCTGTAGTGTCTAGGGAATACCAGGCTGGCAAATCTTTGATTGGAGATTGTTCTAGTAACATTGATTAATTGTATCAAAACTGATTGCTATCAAGATGTTTAGTCAAATTGAAAGACAAATTGCCTACAAGTTAATAATTATTTGGAAAGAAACCTCCATATCTCCTTATGTGAGCTTTAAAACTATTTATTAAGATATTTATGATTTCCGGGTCTGGTATTTTGTCTATGGCTAGACCGGTAATATTGGAAGTAAGACTTCTAAAAGTAGATATTTCATATGTTAGACAAGCAGGATCTGGAAAATTAATTCCTAAACCAATGAGAGATTGTTGAGTTTTAGATGAAGATACTGCTTCGCAAACTTGAACCATAGTTAAATCGTAACAGTCTGTTGTATTGCTTTTTGTGCTTTCTCCATGTAGAACTCTCATTTCAGTATGATCAAGACCTATAGTTGGAACCGTTTCTAGTGAGAGAATAATTGGTATATTAGATGTAACAAAAGGTAAAATACTTGACTCTCGAAGACTAAAAGCTAATTGATGAAGAGCCCTTAGTGTTTCCCTATGTCTTAAATAACGAATGATTTGCAAAGGATATGGTTGATCTAATTCTCTAATAAACATAATACCAACTTGGTAGATTTGTTTTATCAGTGTAAAATAAAGTTTATGAATTATCCAATTCTTATTGCTCAAGTTTTAATTAGCATTGCGTTGACAGGAGTTATTTTACTACAAGCTAAAGGAGGCGGTTTGGGTAGTGCTTTTGGAGGTGGTAGTTTTAAAACTTCGCGTCACGGTTTTGATAAAGTTTTATTTAATACTACTATTATCCTAGCTATAATTTTTGTTATTACTTCTGTTGCAAATTTTATTTGGGGTTAGGCGCCTCACAAATTAAAAAGCTATGAAAAAACTCCAAGTCTGGAAGTGGTTTTTGTCAGGATTTTTTAAAAAGCACAAAAAAATTATTTTGGTTGGTATTTTTTTAGGAATAGCTTTGTCTATTTTTTTGAT
The DNA here is from genome assembly GCA_012797845.1 of Candidatus Beckwithbacteria bacterium. Classification (NCBI taxonomy): domain Bacteria; phylum Candidatus Beckwithiibacteriota; species Candidatus Beckwithbacteria bacterium. The sequence goes on along the minus strand of JAAZOH010000043.1, from coordinate 23,048 downwards.
CTGGATTTTGCCCTATATTCCTCGGCCTAATATGGTGACTCGAGTAGGTTTGATTGGCCAATACCGGAAAAATGCTTTACCTGAATTTATTAGCCAAAAGGTAAGTCAAGGTCTGACTACTCAATTAAGTGACTGCAGCGTGGCTCCAGTTTTAGCAACTGATTGGGCAGTGAGTCAGGATGGTAAGGTGTATACTTTTTTCCTTCGAGATGATGTCTATTGGCAAGATGGTTTACCTTTTACTGCCAAAGACATTCAGCTTAAATTTAGCGATGTAACTACCAAGGTTTTGGACGATCATACTATTCAGTTTGTTTTAAAAGAAGAATTTACACCTTTCCCGTTGCTTTTATCAAAACCTCTGCTTAAAAATGACACCATTGGAACTGGTGAGTTTAAGATTCGTAGTATCACTGAAAAGGGTGGCTATGTTGACCAAATCAGATTAGAAAGTAAAAAAGAAACGTATATTGTCCAATTTTTCTCAAACATTAAAGCTGCTAAAACTGCTTTTAAGTTAGGTGAGGTTGATGAGCTAGTGGGGTTATATCAAAACCCTCTGGCTGATGAACCGGATTGGTCTCAGGCTGTTGACATAGAATCCACCAGAGAAACCAATCAGTATTTAGCTTTGTTTTTAAACAATAAAGATGGCATGCTGGTTGATAAAAGCTTCAGGCAAGCTCTAGCTTACGCAACTCAGAAACCCATGGATTCCAATAGAGCTTTGGGGCCAATTAGTGTTGATTCCTGGGCTTTTAATCCAGATGTGAAGCCATATAACTACGACCCTCAACGGGCTAAAGAACTTTTAGAAAAATCATTGGGATCTTTGGATCGAGCCAAAAAAATTACTTTACATTTGGCAACTACCCAACAATTTTTAGATGAAGCTGACAAAATTAAGACTACTTGGGAACATGATTTAGGAATTCATGTTGATGTCAAAATTATCAACAGCTTATCAGAGGATTATCAGGTATTACTGGCTTCGCAGGAAATTCCACCTGATCCAGATCAATACAGTTTGTGGCATTCAACCCAAGATAACAACTTTATTAATTTGCAAAACCCCAGAATTGATAAACTTTTGGAAGATGGCCGTAAAGAACTTGACCAAAAAAAGCGCAAAGAAATTTACTATGATTTTCAAAAGTTTTTTATGGAAGAAAGTCCGGTTATTTTCCTATATTACCCGCAAGTTTTAACTATTAAACGTAAAAGCGTTATCAAGCCGTTTATACTGACAGTACTAGAATCAAAAGAGCTTAGGTTAGGAAGGTAATAATTTTGCGGATATAGCGATATAAGATTGTCGCTAAAATTACTGAAAAAATAATATTGATTTCTCCATCCGGAATAGTAAGTCCCAAGAGGCTAAAATGCCCATAGCTAAAAGGCCGAAAATAAATAGTTTCTAAAATCAGAGCCGTAATAATCAGGTGAGAGCTGGTAATCAGCCACTTAAACATACCCAAAGTAATAATATTGATTGGTAAAAATAGCATTTTAAGAAGAGGTTGAAAAAACATCTGAATGATAAGTAGGACACTGGCAGCTAGTAAAATAGTTTTGGGTTCAAAGGGCATCACAAAGCCTGGAAATATATACGCTAGAACCATCAGGGTCAAAATATTGCGAAACCAACGTTTGGCGGTTTTTCTGAAAAAATCGAGCATGCATTAGTAGCTAGTAGCTAGGAGCTAGGAGCTAGGAAAAATTGGTTGTATTTAGTATAAAGTATAAGAATCAGACTTCAAAATTTAAAAATAGCTAGTAAGAAAATACTTGCAAAAAAAATAAGCAATGGTAATATAGGATAATTTTATAAATTCAAAAAATATATGCCGTCAATCGCAGAGTTTTTTAAAGGTAAGGGAATCCCAAAACTAAGAATTAATTTTGATTATATTAAAGATGTAAGTTTCGATGAACGTTATGCCCTCATTAATCTTGCAGAAACAATGTTCAATAAGCAGCATACTATGCAAGAAATCCCTGTTATAGGTGGGGAGAGGAGAGAGTTTTTACAAAATTTGTCTCAACAATCACAATTTGCAGACTTTATCGGAAAAAGATTAGCTATTATTACACTAACTCCTAGCGAGGGTGTAGATGTACAATGTGATATTACTGCTACAGGTAATAAAGTTGCACAAATAGGTGATCACGAAGGGGATTTATGTTTCTTTCTTCAATTGTCACATAGTCCACGGCTTGCCTTTTCTGCTGTAAGTAAAAATGCTGTTCAAGTAGCCTTAGATGGTGATAAGCAAACGCCAGTTTTAATTGTGGCAGCTAAAATAGAGAGTAGTGGGACACCAATTGTCTCTCTCTTCACTCCTTTAAAATAGACTTTTTTCTTAGCTTTTTATGATAGGTAGTGGTAAAACGATGCGCTTCATCTCTAATAGCTCGCAATAAAGTCAAAGCTGGATTATCAAGTGGTAGAGTAATAATTTTATAGCCTGTTTGGTTTTTTATAACCAGCTGCTCCCATTTTTTAGCCAACCCCAGTAAGGGAATTGCTTGTCCGGATTCTTGTAACGCTTTAAGTCCGGCCTGAACTTGGCTTTTACCACCGTCAACTAAAATCAAATCAGGCAATGGCCATTCTTTGTGACCTAAGCGGCGTTTTAAAGTCTGATAAATCATTTTGGGATCGTTGGCTCCAGGAATATTTCGAATCTTAAATTTACGATACTGGCTGGTGTTTGGTAACCCTTTTGTAAAAACCACCATTGAGGCAGTGGCATGACTACCTTGTAAATTGGCAATATCATAACCTTCGATGCGAACTAGCTTGGGTAACTGCAAAAGTTGGATAAGTGCGCGTAACTGAGACTTTTTAAGATCAGTTGCCAAGTTATCATTAGTCAGATATTGGCTGATTTGATGATTATCCCTAAGTAGTTGTGTAATAGCGTCAATCTGATTTTTAATTTGACCAGCTTGCTCATATTGTAGATTTTGAGAATACTTTTGCATGTCTTTGTTGAGGAGTTTTAAAACATAGTTAATGCGGCCATGTAAAAACCATTTAAGTCTTACCAAATTACGTTTGTAATTTTTTACCTGCTCCTTACTGGTAAAAGAGAGTGGGTTAGGGCAGAGGCCTAAGTCAACATAAAGACAGGCTTTTTTACGAGTGGTTTTACAAGAGCAATAGGGAAAAATCCGGCGCATGGTTCGCATGATTTCTTTAAGTTTGTAAGCAGAAGGAAAAGGGCCGATATATTCTCCAGTATTGGGTAATTCTATGCGGGCGGTTAATACTCTTGGTAGCTCATCGTTGGTGAATAAAATATACAGAGGCCTCTTGTCATCCCGATTGCGGGCATTATATTTTGGTTTTAAAGTCCTGATTAAATTCATTTCCAGTAAAATTGCTTCAATTTCACTCCGCACTACAATCCAGTTGACTGAGGCTGCTTTTGTCAAGAATAAAGCTGTTTTAGGAAAAAGTTTAGATTTAGGTAGCGTGTAGTATTTGAGCCGGTTTTTTAAAATGATCGCTTTGCCCACATATAAAACTTGTTTTTGGCTATCACGAAAAATATAAACTCCTGGCTTTTTAGGAGCTTTTTTAATTTTATTAGCTAGTATTTGCTTAATTACCATGGCTTTATTATAAAGCAAGCAAAAAGAAGAGGTGTATTAGTGGTTTAGAGGAATTTGTTGAGAAGGATCATTACCAATAGGCGGAATCAAAGTTTTGGGTTTACTTATTTTTTTAATTGCTATGCTAAAGCCAATAAACCATAGTAGGCTGCCGAAAGCACCACCTCCAATCCAAACTAAATAAGTAGGATTGATAATAGTTTTAAGTTCAAAGTTTTGACTTTGCTGAGCTTCTAAAACACTGACATTGAGTTGGTAGCTACCACCATCAGTTTGCCAATTGGTTTTTTGGCTATAGTGAAAGGTGTAGGTGGCAAATGGTGGCAAAACGGCAATACTATAGTCTTTTTCTATTTGCTGCTGACCATTTTTAGAAAGATTAACTACAACAGGTAGGTCATACAAAGCCACATTGCCAGTATTGCTAATCAGTATTTCTCCTTCAACTGGTAAGCCAGCTAAGCCTGAAGGTAGGTTGGAAATAAGCAACTCATAGGACTCCTTTGGTTCAAATTTGTCACCAAATTCAATGGCTACATCTTTACCCTGAGAATCATCAGTTTTGTATGAACCAACGGTAACTGGATAAGAACTCTCAGTACCATGGGTTACAAAAGAGATGTGGTCAAGGTCAAATTTGTCAAAAAAGTTTAAGCCTCCGGTAGTGTTGCCCCAGGTTGGATCAATTTGAATCCACTGCTTAGCAGTTTCATCATAGTATTCTGGCCAAGCATGGAGCACATCTTGGGATAGACTAAGAGGTCGCAAACGGTCGTTTTCGGTATAAGCAAAACCATTATGTTCCCGAGCCGGAATACCAGCTGATCGGGCTAGAGCAATAAAAGCGTCGGTGAACTCCATACAGATAGCATTATCTGGGTTTTGCAGAGCTTTAGCTGCTCCTAAGCGTTCTGGATTCGTTTCTAGGCGGCCATAGTCATAAATAAAATTAGAAATTAAGTAATCATATATCTCTTTTGGAGTTTGTAGATCTTTAGCAATTTGTTCAACAGTTTGACTGCTGCTTTCCCAATAGACATCAGATTTGGTGTACTGCCTTTTTTGCTCACTGGTCAGATTTTTGGCAAAATTTTCTTTAGGAAAATAGTTAAGCCTAATACTACCTTGAGCCTCAATAGTTTGACTTTGACCTGGTTCCACAATATATTCAGCCAGCCAGTTGCCATCAGCGTCAACGTTTACGCTGAGCGGCTTTGGTTTAATTTCTTGATAAAGAACAGTTTGATAGTTGGTATCATTTGGCAAAGCCAGTTCTGCCCGGCCTTTAATTTCCTCTTTATTTTGTAGGTGATAGCGGATGACAAAATTGTAAATTTGGCTGGTCCCAAAAGTAGCGGTAATACCATCGCTACCTTCTAAATCAGCTTTAGTAAAATTAAAAACCTGATAATTAGCCAACTGTGAACCCTGATAGGTAGTAGGGATAAATTGGGTAGGTTGACCAAAGCTGTCAGGAATACGAATACTGACAGAGTATTCTTCCAGATCATTGCTATTAGTCAAAATTGGAAACCCAACTTCCAAAACCTTGCCTTTAATAGTAGCAAAATCAGGAGTTTGATAGGTCAAATGGATAGTTCTGGTTTTATCTTTACCAATCATTTTTTTATCAAACTCCAAATTGATGATAGTCGCATTGTCTTTGTTTTCGACTTTTGGTTCTAGTTCCCCATAATTATCATTAGCTGTAACCTTTTCAATACTAGTTGAACCAATAATGACTTGATACTCTGTAGCAAAAACATGATCAAGCTTGTTGGTTAAATTAATAGTCTGGCTGGTGCGGGTAATACCATCAGTTTCGACATTATAAATAATGTCATAGCTAGTACCGAATTCTTTGGCTGCTTGGCAGGGGCGATCTTGCAAAAATAGAAACAAAAAGCTAGCAAAAAAAGCTAAGAGTAGTGGGCGGAAGTTCATAGTTTAACCCCATTGCTGCTCAATTAAAAAGAGGTGACACTGACCTGGCTCTAACTCAATAAAAAGCTCTCTATTGTCACGGCGATAAATTTTTTTACTGAGCAAATCTTTTAAAATATATTCTTTATCAGGATCAAAAAGTGGAATTTCGGGCAAAACTAAAGTAGCTTGAGCTTTGTTAATAATATCCATATTAACTACAATGAGCATAATTTCATCTTCAAAATAGCGGTAAAAAGCAAAAGCCTGACTCTGCTCGTCCAGGTTCTTCTGGCTGGGAACAAACTGATAAGCTCCTTTTTGCAGGGCGATATGATTGTGGCGCAGCTGATTCATTTGCTTGATAACCGGTAAAATATCTTGGCTCGATTTCCAGTTGATCTTACTATAAGAAACATGGTCAACCTGAGACCACTCCACTTTCTCAAAACCATTAAATACCATAGGCATGCCTGGCAGGCAGGCCGTTAAGATCCAGCGGGAAGCATTGCCTCTGATCGCAGCTTCTTCAGTTTCGTTTAAATGTTGCTGGTCATTATTGGCCACATGGCCTGGAACCAGTTTGGAGGTAGTGCGGTGGAAATCATGGCATTCTGGGAAAATAAACCATTTAGAGCCTTCAGGAAAGGTTTTGGGTTCAAGATTGTACATATAATCCAGATAACCTTTGAGTTGAAGTGGATTAAATAGTTTATTGGAGTAATCGCCATAAACATAAGAAAAACCAACATCAAATAGTAAGTTCAAATCATCTTGGCGGGACTCAGCAATAAAAATGACCTCACCATCAATGGCTCCATTTTTAGGATAAAACTTTTTAGCTACAGCTCTAGTTTCCCAAATACATTCCTGCCAAAAATCAGGTGGGATTTGGTAGGCGATATCGCAACGGAAACCATCAACGCCAAATTCTTTAACCCAATATTGAGGCACTGATTTGAAATAATCATACATTTCTTTTTTCTTGGTATTAGGCGGGGGATCATTAGGAGCAGGGGGTGTAAAATATTCCCAGTTGAGCTTGGCAGTATCAGTCCAGCTAAATTGACCGTAATCATAGGGGACGACTGTGTGTTTAGGGTCACCCCAAGGCTTGCCGTCTTTAAGCTCCTGTGGCCAAATGTAGGGTGAGTCAGCACTATCGATTTCTTCTTTATATAAATACCATTCCGGGTAAAGTCGCTGGAGTACAAAGTCATGGGAAGTATGGTTAAAAACTAAATCCATAAAAATGCGCATGCCGCGTTTATGAGCAGCACTAACCAGTTTATGAAACTGTTTTTTGGGGTCAGTTAGAAGCATGTCCTTGCCTTTTTGTGGGAAAGCCACTTCCGGATCAATGGATTTGTAGTCTTTAATTGAATAGGGGCTGCCCGGTTGTAAGTAGTAAGGGAGGTGGTTATTGGGATTATATTTGCGGTAAAGATCGCCAATTAAATGAAAAGGGTTTAAATAAATAACAGTAATACCTAATTTAGCTAGTTCATCCATGTGAGTAATGACGTCTTCAAAAGTGCCGCCTTCGCCAGGATTAGGTTCACCACTACCTTTAGCTCCATAGGTTCGCAGAAAAATATTGTAAACAATAGCATCATATACCCAGTCTGGATCAACATGGACTTCTAAGCGCAGGTCGCTTTCCTGCCAGGTATTTTTTTGCTTGTCAAAAAAACGGACAATGATTTGGAATTTACCGGTTTTTTCACCTGGTAGAAGTAGCTCCAATTGACCATCGGGATTAAGGCTCAATTTTTTGCTGGTAAATTTGCGGGCGTTCCAGTTGGTCCAAATGTCGTACTCAAGGTCAGCTTGGTCGGTTTTGATGCGAAGTTCAAAATCAAGATCAGTAGTAGTTTTAACCACTGATTCATTGTGGTGGTTGATAAACTCAAGAGTAGGGGCAGTCATGATTTTTAGGAATACTAACTACGACGGCGAGCCCGTTTTTGATCACGAATAGTAAAATCACGCAAGTTTCTTTCCAGCATTTCCTGATGTCTTTTAACATACTGATAGGCTTCTTTCAAAGACCTGGCGCTTCTAAAATTAGCAGCCAGATGGCCGTTGTGAAAAACCCCTTCGGCCCAGGCTGCAAAATCGTTTTTATCTTTACCGACATGATAACGGTAATCTTCAATGGTCATGCGCTCAAAGATTTTAACCAAATCCTTGATAGTTCTAGTTCTCTGGCCATTGATACAGACAAAAGCCTGATCTTCTGGGCATTCTCTGAGCCAGCTTTCAACAGTTTCACGAGGAAGTCTAATAGGCATATGTTTTAAAGTAAAAAGTCAAAACTTAAAAAGTAAAAACTTGTAAGTTTACTTTTACTTTGCTAAAAATTTATTTATGTTTTTTGATCTATACGCCAGATTAAATCAGCTAAGGCATTATTAAACCGGCTATAACCATCATAAGGTGAACGCATAGCACTAAAATAAGCATGGACATCGCCATCGTTCCACCATTTGGTGCACATATAATAATAGTGATCACTGGTTTGGAGCAAGCGCCAGTCATGAATCAGTTGTGGATCATTGGTGGCTTTGACCCGATCCTCAAGTTGATAAATAGTTTCTAGACTGTCCCATTGCATAGTGTTACCACGCCAAGCGGTCAAATCTCGCTCAGTATCAGCCCAAGAAGTTAATTCCGGAACGTCAAAAACATCCTTGGCTTCAAATAATTTAAAAGTGTTGGTAGGAGTGGTAAAAAAGTGTTTACCTTCACTAGTAACGTACTCTATTAATTTTTCAAAGAAAAAGAAAATACCGCTATCGGCCCACTGGTGTTCACCAAAAGTTTCATAGTCCATAAAGAGATTAAGGACTTCACCGACAATACCATCATGATTAAGCCAATTTTGATACTTCTCGGCTGTTAAAGGCCACTCAGACCAGCTTTGTTGGCTGAAACGAAAAGCAATATCATCAGACAGCTTATAATTTTTGAGAAGTAGTTTAAACTTTGGTAAATCTTTAGCATGATAGACAAAATTGGGTTTACGCCAAGATAGATAACGATCCACACCTTCAACCAGCATGCCTTTAAAACCCAGCTTAGCCACTCGGTGGGCAATATCGTTGCTATAAATCAGCTCAGTATTACGGAAAACTTTAGCTTGATAATTAAAAGTTTGTCTGATTTTCTGGACTTGGGCTTCAACTTGTTCAGCAAATTCGTTTTCTGAATAAATACTAGACAAGGAATGATAAAAAGTTTCAGCAATAAACTCAACCCGGCCAGTTTGGGCTAGTTTTTGAAATGATTCTAGGACTTCTGGAGCATGGCGTTCCAGTTGCTCAATTACCAAACCGGAGATAGAAAAACTAAACGCAAAGTCAGGGTGTTTTTGTAATAAGTGAAGCAAAAGAGTATTCATTGGCAGATAGCATTTCTCTGATACTTTTTTCAAAACAATTTTATTGAGGCTATTGTCTGAGTAATTATCAAAATAGTTGTGATCCTTACCTATATCAAAGACATCATATTCTCTGAGACGATAGGGTTGGTGAACATGGAAATAAAAATTAATAGCAGACATTGCTTATCCTAGAACTTGATTATAGATATGGACGCATTTTTGAGCAGCCTGGTGCCAGTTGATGTTTTCAACGGCTCCTAATCCTTGATTAACTAAAGACTGAGCTAGTTCTGGGTTTTGTAAGATCGTAATTGCTTTACCCGCCAAATCATCAGTATCCCAATAATTGGCTGACAGAGCAAAAGGCATGACTTCTGATACTCCTGATTGTTTGGAAATAATAATAGGGGTGTAGGCAGCTGCAGCTTCTAAAGCCACGATACCAAAGGGTTCAGACACCGAAGGCATAATAAAAAGATCGGCGCGACGATATAGAAACTCTCTCTGTCTGTCTCGTAAAAAGCCGGCATATAATAATTTACCTGTTAAATTTTGCTGGGCTGACTGCATGATAATCTGGTTGTACATATCGCCATCTCCAGCCACTACAAACAGGACATTTGGTACGGCTCGAGCAATTTGGCTGGCAATAGCTATGAAATAATCTGGCCCTTTTTGGGCAGTTAAGCGTCCCATGAAAATGACTAATTTACGGCCTTTAGCAAAACTTTGGAGCTCCTCATTGCTAATATAAATTTGACGTTGAAGAGATAAATCAACCCCATTATGAACCACAGCAATTTTATTGGGATCAACAGCATATTTATTGGCTACCATTTGTTTTGTGTAATTACTGACAGCAATAATTTGATCAGCCCGTTGTAGAGATTCATATTCAATTTCAGCGATTTGTTGATTTACAGCTCCATTTAAAGTCCGGTCGAATTCGGTTGAATGAACATGGAGAATGGTTGGCATATGACTAACATTATTGGCTGCAAAAGCTGCGGGATACGTCATCCAATCATGGGAATGGATCAAATTATGGGGAAATCTAGCGGCCATATGACCAACTACTTCTGCATAAGCATAAGCATCTTCAATCATTGAGCCAGCGGAAGGTTTGCGTTTGAGGTATACAGATTGTTCTCTGGTCATACCAGAATAGGGTTTGAGCTCCATATTGATATGAATTTGTTGGACATTCGGTAAAGTTGGGCTGCAAAATTGTAAATAAGCGGCTCCTAGCGGTAAGGCTTTGGGTAAAACAAAAGTTTGAGGAATATTGAGATTAGATAGGGAAGTAATTAGGCCATGACAAGCCGTGCCTAAACCACCACTATTGTGTGGCGGAAATTCCCATCCAATCATGAAGACTTGAGGCAGGTTCATTATGTTTATCCAAATTATTTAGTTTCCAAAAGGACCATATACTAATATAGAACAAATTCGGAAATAAAATCAAGAAAATGTCACCACTAATTTTTAAATTTGTCACCAGTTTAATTTTGCAAATATTATCAACAAAATTATGAAAATATAACCTGAGAATTTGTTGAGAATGACTATCTGATAATATTTTAGTGGTGACAAAACTGCTGTAATTTTTTAAAAATGAAAAGATAGGCCCAAAATGTTAAAATAGCAACTACCTTGGATTCATAGCTCAGCTGGTTAGAGCGCACGATTCACATTCGTGAGGTCGAAGGTTCGAGTCCTTCTGAGTCCACAGATATTAGCCAAACATTTGCTTTAAAATGGTCTTCCAAAAACTTCCTTTTTTAGTTTGAGTATAAACTTCTTTTGGTAAAACTTTGGTCCAGCAAGTCATAAACACCCATTCTTTTTTCTCATTTTTAGTGGCAATTAGAGCCACGCGTAAATTTTTATAATTCCGGTAAAATTTCCAGGCATTTTTGGTTTTAGCATATTGTGATTTATCAGGTTTGCGAAAAACCCAATAGACATCATCATAAGATAGCTCCCGCTCTTCCATTCGTTGCAAAATATGATTGGTCCAAATTACACCTTTATATTTCATAGTAAAATTGTAACATTAAGCAGTAAAATGTATGAATTATAAAGTTCGCAAAAGTAAACGAGCTAAAAATATCAGTATTTCTATTCGTGATGGAGAAGTGGTGGTAACCAAACCTTGGTATGCCCCGAATTTTTTGGTTGACCAAGTGGTTAAAAAGCATCAGGATTGGATAGTTAAAAACTTAGCTAAACAAAACACCTCAAAAACTTCTAAAAATACTATTTACTATTTGGGTAAAGTGTATCGGGTTTTATTTAATCCAGGGAGATTGTCAATTAACTATGTTGAAAATGAGGCACAAATCTCAGCTTATAATGAAATGGCTGCTAAAAGAAGCCTCAAAGAATGGCATAGAAATGAAGCTCGAAAAGCTATCAACCTTTCAGTTAAAAGCTTTTCTAAAGCCATGGAAGTAAACGTTATGGTTGTCAGGCTTAAAGATCAGTCAAGTCGGTGGGGGAGTTGTTCAAGTGCTTCTAATCTAAATTTTTCCTGGCGTTTGATCTTAACGCCACCTGAAGTTTTAAATTATGTAGTTATTCACGAACTAGCCCATTTAACTCATATGAATCACTCTAGAAAGTTTTGGGATTTGGTGGAGAAATTTGATCCAGATTATCGGGAACATCGCCGTTGGCTCAACCGATATGGCCATACTATCAAAAAAATGTGGTACGATTAGACATATATGGATCTAAAAAATCTTAAAAAGGGTGAATTTATAACGGATAAACTAGCCGTCCTAAAAGTTGAAGAAAAACAAACTAGGCAGGGCAAGCCGTTTCTTCTAGCAGAACTATCTCATGCTTCTGGTCTAATAGTTGGTAAAGTTTGGGAAGATGCCCTCAACAATGCTTTGCTAAAGAGCGGCAGAGCCTACCGAATCACAGCCCAGGTAGATAGCTATAGAGATGAAGTAAATCTCAATATTAGTCAGGCCACTCCTTTAGATGAGGAGATTGATCAATACTTAGCCAGCAGATCAACCATGGTTTTTGATATCGAAACGGCTGGGAAAGCTTTTGAAGATTTGGAAGAATGGGATCAAAACTACTTACTACATACCCTGCAACGTCAGGCCAAAACTGAAAAAGAAGCTAAGCAAGCTACGGGTTTGTATCCATTGTATGGTCAGGTAGTGGCTATAGGTATGTACAACCCTGTTAGTCAAAACGGCATGGTCTATGTTTTGTCTGCTAAAAAAACTACATTGAAGCCAGAAAACAAAGATTTTAAATATCAAGTTTTTGAAAAAGAAAGTCAGTTACTTGAGGCATTTTGGCAAACTGCTAATAAGTATGAACGTTTTGTAACCTATAATGGCACAGGGTTTGATTTTCCATTTTTAGCATTTCGCTCGGCTTTTAATCAAATCAAGGTGCCGTTTGAAATTCATAGCCGACAGGATTTTCATATTGATTTAATGTATAAATTTAGTGGCGGTAACACCTATCATGCTTATAAATTAGAAGCTTTATGCCGAGCTTTTGGAATTTCCAATCCTAAGGCCAAAGGTGTTTCTGGTCTACACGTTTCCAAGCTATTTGAAAAAGGTAAATATCAGGAAATTGCTGACTACGTAGCCCGTGATGCACATGCTACTTCACAGCTCTATCAAATTTGGCGGAACTTCATGGCCGGCCGAATTGTAATTTAGTTTTTTTAGTTTACTTTTCTACTGATTTAAATTGTTTTTCAGTTCTTCTAGCATTTGAACCAATTCTTTTTTAGTATCTTGGTTAATTTGTTTTTTATTTAACTTATCCACCCATCGAATACTATTTCTTAGTAGTATTTGAGTGATTTTGCTCATATCTCGATTATAAAACCACTCAGCTAGATCAAGTTCTTTGATTAAAACCTTGGCTGTTACAGTTTTTATATTACCTAGTTCTTCTTGTTCGCTGATGTATTGGCGAATAGAGTTAAAAGTAACAGGATTTGCTTCGTTCACTTCTTCGAGGTTCCCAATACCTTCACCAGCAATGGGGGAGTAGTTGAATATATATGTTGTATTCCCATCGGGATTGATAAGATCAATAATTGGGAAAACTTGATCCTGTGCAATTTCATTGTAAGCAAAAAGCTCAAAATCTATTTCACTATTTGGTGTACCTGAAAAATGGAATTTATACTCACCTTTACTGGGTTTCGGTAACATAAAAACTCTATAGTCACTTATTTCCAATGTATAATCAAAGCTATTAACTTGACCTTCAGTAAATAGTTTAGCATTGGGAATTTGGTCAAATTCTGTTCCATTTTCATCTATGCCGGTATATAAACCATCAAATTCTGCTAGAACATTTACTGTTGGGCTATAGGTGTATAGCCACAAGTAACTTAAATCTGTATCAGATTGAGTAAATTTGCCAATTTGACGATATTCTTTACCATTATAATTTGATGATAGTGTAGCTGAGTCAGATGCTTCTTCATCCAGTGGATCGTGAATATAAACCTCCCCATCTTCGCCCAGGTTTTCGTTATCAGCATAACCACGAGCTACTACAAAGTGCAGATTATCATCACTTTGGGTTTGGGTGTCTTTGTCATTCGTAACTACTTTAACAATACTAGGAATCGAGTTATCAATATAGTCTTTGATATTTTGATAAGAATATGAAGGATAAGAAAATTCAAGTAGGCGAGTACTGGGGTTTGTGAGACCATTTTCTTTAGCTTGCTTGGCGTATTTTGTAATAGCTGACCAAACCAGGGCTCCATACTTGTTGTATCCACTTTGAGTAGCTAAGTATTCATTTAAACTCTCAGGACTGGTTTGTGTGCCAAAAGGATCGGTATCAAAGCCATAATATTTTAGAATCATAGCCGACGATGTCATAGCACAACCCCAGTCACCAATTGAATTATGAGTTGGGTCAATAGAAGAATAGTGGTCATACTCATTATCTTTCCAATCATCGTCTATTTGAGAGAAAAAAGGAACATCTAGTGCTTTATCTGGAAGAGGTTTAATGTGGATGTAGTCAACTTTGAAATTGTTCCAAGCACCAGGGCTTGAAAGTTGGTATGGGTTACCTAACCATAAAAATGATGGCCTTCTTGTGGTTTCTATGGTGGTTAGTAGCAAATCATTATCTATATAAATTTTATATTGAGAATTATGATAACTTATTTTTAAAACATGATATGAGTTATCACTTGAAGAATTAATGCTATATACTTTAGATGAACTGCAGCCTGGTTCTTCTATGGGGCAAATTTCAGTAGCAAAAATTAGTCCAGGAGTTCCACCCTGCCATACACCAAATAAATTTACACTTGCATTGGGCGCAGCGGGATAATTTGGTTTATTTTCACTAAAAATAATACCATCTCCAAATGGTGAGCCACCATTTATATATTGAAAAGCCAACTCAACCTCAAAATTATTTTGAGGAAACACATTTTCAGATGTGGTTACAACTGGAAAATGAGAAGAGGAAGATGATAGGGTAATAAATCCTGGCGTTAAGTCAAAAGAAACTATTTCAGCACTAGAATTTCTTAAAATTTCCCACTTAGTAGGATATGTAAAATCACTCTCAAATTCTTCATTAAATGAATTAGAGGCAAAAATTAAGCTACAATTAACATACATTGTTCCAATTATTGTTGCCAGAATAAAAAGTAATTTTTTTATCATATGTTATATTACAAAATTGATAACTATATTAAGAATAAAATAAATAAATTTTGATTGTCAAGATTTAAATATGAAAAAAAAGAAAATTGCAATTTTCCATAACTTACCCGGCGGTGGTGCTAAAAGAGTTTTTAATAAACTTAATTTATATTTAAGTAAAGACTTCAAAATAAAAGAATTTACTATTAAAAGTACTCCTAATTCGAACTTTTTCTCTTATCTATTTTTTACTATTGCAACCATACCTAAAATTCATAGAAAAATAGCAAGCACTATTAATAATGCTGATTTTAATTTTGTGATTATTCATCATGACTTATATACAAAATCACCTTATATTTTAAGATGTCTCAAGCTAAAAACTATTTATATATGTCACGAAGAACCAAGAGAGTTCTATTCTGATAAGAGGTATTTCTCAACTTCATTAAAGTTAAAATTAGTAAATTTATTAAGACACCCTCTCAAATTCATCGATTTATTAAATGTTAAATATGCAACAATAGCTGTTGCTAATTCAAAATTTTCACAAAAAAAATTATCTGAGATATATAAAAGAAATTTTGAAATTATAAGACTTGGGGTGGATGTAAATAAATTTAAGCCAAATAAAAAACAAAGAAAAAAATATTACCTAACTATTGGTGCAATGTCTAAATTTAAGGGTATAGATTTTCTAATAGATTCTTTATCCAAACTTCCTAAAGAAAAACAATATCCTCTCGTTGTTGTTGGCGACAAGGGTCGAGACTATAAAAATTTAGTAAATCAAGCAAAAGTAAAAAATATAAAAATTATTTTAAAAAATAAAATTAGTGAAAACGAATTAATAAAAACTTATCAAGAATCACAATTAACATTAGCAGCTGGTATAAATGAACCATTTGGATTATTTTTATTAGAAAGTATTAGTTGTGGAACACCAATTGTAGCTGTAAATGAAGGTGGATATTCTGAAATAATTCAAAATCCAAATTTAGGCATTTTGTCTCCAAGAAATGTGCATAAATTTTCAGAAAATATAATTAAACAGCTAGATAAAAGAGTCGATAAGAAAAAGATGTATCAATTTGTTCAGGATAATTGGACTTGGAAACAAAGTTATAACGATTTAAAACAAATAGTTAAAAAATTATGAAAATCGCCTTTATTCGTGGACCATACCTAAATAATTTTGAACTACAGAGTTATTACCCAATGCTTAAAGATGGATCAATTCAAATGACTGGCTTTGCAAGTAGGAAGCCAATGCACCAAGTACGCATTCAAACTAAAAAGCTATGGTCGCCTGTGGATTTACCGAACTTCCCATATAAATTACCTATTTTAAATAGAATTTTGGCGGATGCCATGTACCTTTATGGTCTTGAGAGGGCTCTACGTGGCTCTGATATTGCTCATGTCAGAGAAACGTACTTCCATTTTACTAAACAGGCAATTTTGGCTCGACAAAAAGGTTATATAAAGAAAGTTTTAGTAACTTGCTCAGAAACCATTCCTTTCAACCATGAGACTATTTGGGGGCGGCACCAGCTTAAACAGTTTGTCATTAAGAATGCTGATCATTTTCATTGCCTTAGTCAGAAAGCCAAAAAAGCCTTGATTGCTGAAGGAGTGAGTGAAGATAAGATTACTGTTATTAGCTATGGTGTTGATTTAAACCATTTCAAGTCTGTTCAAACTAAACCTAAGAGTAAAGTAGTCAAGGCTCTGTTTATTGGTAGGCTGGAAGAACAAAAAGGGGTTTTCGAGCTAGTACAAGTCTGGCAGAAAATACGCAAAAACCACCCTTTTACTCAATTGGAAGTTTTAGGTTCTGGTCCATTAGAAAAATACATTAAACGACATGGAGTAATTCCTAAAAAAATTCCATACCAACAAATAGTCAAACACATGCAGCAAGTGGATTTACTTATCCTACCTTCAAAACCAACCAAGTATTGGGAAGAATATTTAGGTATGGTGCTTTTGGAAAGCATGGCTACTGGTTTGCCAATTGTGACTACTAGTTGTGGAGCAATTCCAGAAGTAGTTGGAGACGCTGCTTTAATGGTTAAACCTGGCGATAGTGAGCAGCTATATAAAACTTGGAGACAAATGATAGAAGATATATCTTTGAGAAATAAGCTTTCCCAAAAAGGCTTGAAACGAGCTAAAACTCATTTTGATGCCAACAAACAAGCGGAAAAATTAAAAAAGTTATATCAGACTATTCTAGGGGCGCCTCGCCATAAATAATGATTTCTGTGCCAGGATTATCGTCCGTAGCTTTAATGCTTTCTTTACCTTGTAAATCCGGACCAGCCCAGTAGTAGAGTTTTTCAACATCTTCATTGCGCATATTGACGCAGCCATGAGACATGGGGTGTCCAAAATTGTCATGCCAATAAGTACCATGAATACCATAACCAACATATTGTGGGACTTCATCATTGTAAAAAAACATGGTAAAAGGCACATTGGGTAGATAATAGTAAGTTCCTAGTTCTTGGGAACCACCAGACATAAGGGTATAACGCAGTTTTATCCAAATTTTAAATTTGCCAGTAGGAGTGCGTCCCCATTTACCAGTGGAAACCAGGAAGTTATAAACCATTTTATCGCCTTCATAGGCATAAAGCCGTTGATTAGTGAGGTCTACATAAATTCGTTTATTGGAGCCAATCATCTTACCAAAACCTGTATTGCTTTGCTCTCCTAGTACTGCCTCGACTGTTGGCTGGGTTGGTATTTGAAAAGTTTTATCTAAAAACGTTGCCTGAGTTTTGCTTTCATCATAAGTACCAGTAATCGTAAAGGCATTTTTGATAAAATCTGGAGAGCTTGATTTTGGTAAAAGCGAGCTGGAAGATAGGAAAACTAGAAATAAGGAAAGGAAAATAGTTGCCAGTGACAGCTTCCACATTTGCATATAGTTAACTATACTATAGTCAAACAGAGCTGCATAGTATGAAGCAAAATAAAATAGGCATTATCATCATTCATTATGGCAATTGGGCAATCACTGAGGCTTGTCTGAATTCGTTAGTTAATCTTCAAAATAAAAATTTTTCTGTATATGTAGTGCTAGTTGATAATTATTTTTTAAAAGATAAAAATATTAAACGACATAGAATTATCAACAAATACATAAAAGAAACAAAAAATACCGGATTTGCCAAAGGCAATAATATAGGTATCAAAGCTTGTCTAAAAGCCGACTGCACCCACATCTTATTTTTAAATAACGATACAATTGTTGAACCGGATTTTTTGCAAAACTTACTTAACCATCAATATGGTAATAACGCTTTCTTTGGTCCAGTTATTGAACACAAAGTTGGTCATCAGACACTCTATGATTATGGTGGCATGGTTGATTGGCCTAAGTGCCAGCCTAAACATATTAATAAAAAAAGTTTTTTTCCGAAGGGGAAACCTTTACAACGTGATTTTGTTTCTGGTTGTTGTCTTTTAATGCCAGTTGAAGCTGCTCAAAAATTAAATGGTTTTGATGAATCTTTTTTTATGTATCTTGAAGATGTTGATTTATGTTTACGGGCAGCTAAATTAGCTTATAAAACTTATCTTATTCCTCAGGCTAAAATTTTTCATAAAGGCAGTCAGTCTGCCACTGAATTTGCTAAAATTGTATATAGTTTAAAAAATGTTTTTACGTTAATTATCAGGCATTGCCCAAAAAAATATTGGTTGAGTGCTTTTAGTTTTAATCTGTTTTTTTATCCGGCTTTATATTTGCGTTGGCAAGGGAGAAAGATTAAAAAATATATTTTTAACATATGAGAACAAAAGAAAAATTAGCTTTTGCTACGCGAATTGATTTTTATTGTGGGCAGTGCTTTGGGCAAATTTCTGATAATCAACCTTTAATTCAACTCTTGGAAAAAAGAGCTCAGCAACACTCTGATGAGACAAAGGATATAGAAGCAGTTATTAAAACTTGTAAGGATTGTTTTGATTCTCAAAGATCAGGTATCGTAACCGAATGCTTTTCTTGTCATTGGAGGACATAATTTTATGAATAAACTTTCAGTAGTTATCTTGGTTAAAAATGCTGGCAAAACACTGCAAGCCTGTCTTGATAGTGTCAAATTTGCAGATGAAATTATTTTGATGGATGATTTTTCTATTGATAGTAGTGTGGCTATTATTGAAAAATTTAGTCTTCCTCAAAGCTTGGGGATTAGCTATCGGGAAGGCACTTATCCTAAAATTCGCTACTATCTCGTTCATCTGAAAAATGATTTTTCCTATATTAGAAACAAGGCCATGCGCCGGGCTAAAAATAATTGGGTTTTATTTTTGGATGCCGATGAATATTTGACTCCGCAACTAGAAGCTGAAATCAGGCAAATCCTTACTGACCCCAAAGACTACAAAGGTTTTTATTTCAAAAGAAAAGATATTTTTTTTGGCAAAACCTTGCGTTACGGTGAAACTGGCCATATTAAATTGCTAAGATTGGGCCGGAAATGGGCCGGGCAATGGCAGGGGAATGTCCACGAAACTTGGCATATTAATGGTAAGGTCGGCTCGCTAAAAGCTGAGATTATGCACGACCGCCAGTTTAGTAGCAGAGAATTTCTGGATCGACTCGACTGGTATAGCACTTTGCAGGCTCAAAGTTTCTGGGAGCAAAAAAGACAGGAGCCTTTTATAGCAGTTTTAGCTCTGCCTTTGGCTAAGTTTTGTCAAAATTATATTTTTAAATTGGGGCTTTTAGATGGTTTTGCGGGTCTGACTATGGCTTGGCTCATGAGTTGGCATTCGCTACTGGTTCGGATTAAATTGCGAATTTTATGGCAAAATCACGGCCAAAGCTACTTTGCCATACCAGAGTAAACTTTAAAAATAACCTATGTCATTCTGATCCTGAGCTTGCTAAAGGAGAAGGATCTTTCTTATGGAAAAAGATTCTTCGTCACCGTGCTTCTCAGAATGACATTTTTGAATATGCAACAATTCTTTGCTCTTGGCGTCTTGCTACTAACTTTATTACTTCCGTTTGGTAATTTAGAGCGGGTCAGTTTAGTTAATCAAACTATCAATTTTTATTTGCACGATTTACTTATCGCTGTTTTACTACTAAGTCAAATCAAACAAATTTGGCCAAGTTTTATCAGGCACCGCTACCTGATTGGTTTTACCTTGTTTTCAATTGTGTCATTGATCTTAAGTCTGGATTTTTTGCAAGCTAAAGAAGTGTTGATTGCCAGCCTTTATTTATGGCGCTATCTGAGCTACCTGATTTTCTTCTTAATTTTAATGCAGTATAAATATGATTGGCTGCAATTTCGTTTGCCAATTTACCTATCTTTTTCGATCATCCTTTCTATGCTGTTTGGATTGGTCCAGTATTTTGCTTTTCCCAATTTAGAATCTTTATATTCAGCCGGTTGGGATCGCCACAACTATCGGCTAGTAGGAACCTGGCTGGACGCCAATTTTACCGGCTTATTGCTGTCCATGTTTTTGCTCTGGATTATCTACAAATTACTAAAATTACCACCTAATCCTTATAAACTGCTGGTTTTTAAAAAACGCTACTATTCAATCTTAGCTTTGTTGGCTTTTATTACTTTATTGCTAACATACAGCCGCAGTTCGTTTTTAGCGTTTTTGATTGCTTTACTGGTTTTATTTTTCAAAAAAAACCGCTATTACTTTTTGGCAATTGCTCTGGTATTTTTGATTTTAATTCCTTTCCTGCCGCAACGTTTTGGTGAAGGTACTAAGCTACTACGCACCAGTACCATCGAAGCCCGGCTTGGCAACTATCAGCAGGGAATAGAGCTTTTCAAACAAAAACCTTTGTTTGGCTATGGCTTTAACACTTTACGCTACATCCGTAATAATCAGGAAGAGCTGGCTTTGCCGTCTCATTCGGCTGCCGGTTTGGATAATAGCCTGTTATTTTTACTGGTCACTGTTGGGTTTTTTGGGACCAGCCAGTTTATTCTCTTCTGGCATCGCCAGCTTAAAAATTTGGCTAAACCAATCGTTATCAGCTTAGCCGTAGCTATTGTGGTACATAGTATGTTTACCAATAGCGTTTTTTACCCATTTGTGATGTTGTATCTATATTTGTTTTTAGCGGAAATTAAGATGTTTAAAGCCAAAATTTAGCTTAGCGGGTGTAATTGACTTTGACAGTTTTAGTAGTTTTATTACCAGCCTCATCGGTAGCTACTACATCAATAATATTTTCACCCTCTTGGAGAGTGAAACGTTTGACGTAATTACCTTCGGTATCGACTACCACTACATAGCCATTGACTGTCACATTAGCATCTTTATCAGTTTCACCGGCAATGACAATTTCATTATCTTCATCGTAAAAATGAGCTCCATCTTCCGGATTAGTAATAGTCAGCTCTGGAGCTTTATTATCATAAGCTATAGTAATTTCAGAACTAGTATTGCTTTTGTTTCCAGCTGCATCAGTGGCATAAGCAGATAGGCGATTAGTTCCCCCCATCAATTTAATCTGATCAAAACTAAAACTGCCGTCATCATCAGCAACCGTCTCATCAGCTTTATCATTGTTTTTGATGAGGGTAACAGTAGATTCAGGCTCCGCATAACCAGTAAGCTTGATAATAGCGCTATTGGTTGCTTCAAAATCAGCATCTAATTTTGGTGGAGCAGGAGGAAAAGTATCACCGGTTTGGATAGTCTGACCTGATGAGCGCATATCACCCAAAAAAACCACACCTTTAACAAAAAGCGGTAGACCAATAAAAATCAGGATCAGGATAAAGCCAATACTTAGGAAAATAAACAAAATAGTTTGCTGAGTATTCTTGCGGTCTTCAATCCGCTGTAATCTGGAAGAAATACGTTTATTTGTCATAGTAATTCTGAGTCTTGTTGCAAAATAATAAATGTTACAGTAACGAATAATTTTTGTTCAATTTTCAAGAAACTAAATACCAATAGTACTAACTGTACCTGAGGTATTTAGTGACAAAGAAAATTGACAAAAAGACGAGTTAATGTACGTTTACTTATTTTACGATAAGACTCTTATATCACGTTTTGGCTAAAAATTGAAATGCTGAGCCGGAGGAGAGAATCGAACTCTCGACCTATTGTTTACGAAACAATCGCTCTACCACTGAGCCACTCCGGCAAGTTAAGCGTTCGCTCTACCTGCCCGTAATGCTTCCCGCATTTTGCGGGATGCAGGCGGGCCAACTGAGCTAAGACGGCATTTGAATATGATAAGAGATATTATAAAGTGGAGATTGCCTGTGGGCAAATTATCAATGCTAGGTATATTATGGAAAAAAGGTTTTCATTACTTTAAAATATGCTCAAAATGAAAATACAAATTCTAAAAGATAAAGGAACTGCCAAAAGAATTGGCGATTTTTTAACTAGTACAGATGCTTTTACTCATACCTGGGCACCAGATGAAAAAGCTTTGGTGAGACAAGCTCCTTTTGACAGCCTTAAAAACGAAAAACATTGCTACTGGTACATAGAAGAGAATGACAAAATCATTGCTGCTATGGGAGTAAGAGAAAATTGCTATGGTAGTGGTGGATACGAGATGAACGAGGACTATCTTGCTGTTCATAAAGATTATAGAAAAAAAGGTATTGCTACACAGATGTTAAAAGAGGTTGAGAATTTTGTTAAAAATTTGAAAGGCAGGTATATCCACATTTTAAGCTGTGATACGGATTTATATATTCCTGCTCGGGCATTTTATGAAAAAAGTGGCTATAGAAAAGTAGCTGAGATTCCTGATTACTACGTTGAAGGTGAGGGAAGAATAGATTACTTCAAGTCATTTAAATAGTCAGCCAAAAATATCTTACTTTTCCAGATGTTTTTTTTAGTTTAATTCCACTCGAAAACAATTTTTCTTCTTAAAACATTTTTTATCTCAAAAACTATGCCTTTGGGATGGAAAATTTTCCCCCCATTTTCAATCGTATGTGCTAATCTTTGATAAGTTTCGTAATTCGGAATAGTACATTTTAGTTTTATCTTTTCTTTGACATCTATCGGCAACAAAGGAATCATAAACTTGAAACCCCAAAGACTAAAAGCAACAAATGCAACTGAATTTTCCTTAGTAATTATAGGAAATGAACAAACTCCACTATCAGATTCTTTCATTAAAAATTTGTTCCCTGGAAGTGCTAATTGTGTTAAACCTATGTTGGGTGGATAGCTTCTAATTCCATAAGTAATTTCCACTAGTTCTTTTGGTGGAGACGGAGATTTAGGAAAATACCAATAATGATGATTAAGTGCTGTTTTAAGAAACCAACGTTCAATTAAATGATACCGCTCATTAATCCCTAGTCTTTAGACTAGAGGTGAAAGATTAGTTCTGGCATAATTTCTGGTATGGGACTCAAATATTGGATGGGTGCTCATACCAAGCATAGGTTGCTTTACCATCTAGTATTCAT
>JAAZOH010000042.1 GCA_012797845.1 Candidatus Beckwithbacteria bacterium | reverse complement strand
TTTAGGTGTTCTAATCGGGATTCGAGAGCCTGCCCTACACTCGAATCCCTATCACAACATCAAAAATACTTGACACCAGTTCTAAGCTGTGCTAGTTTTAAGCATAGGCTTTTCTTTATTCCTGTCCTTTTAAAGAAAGCCAATAAGCTTAAGAGAGCATTGCTACTCGTCCACATTCTACTGCCTGGTGGAATAATAAGGAGCGATAGTAATGCTTTCTTTCTTTTTTAAAAGACCTTCTATTCGTCAGATACAAACCCCATTCTATCAACTTTTTTTTGCTTTGTCAATCCTATAATCTCTAATGTTTTCGGGTTTAATTTAGTTTATCTCTGCTACTGAAAAACCTTGTGATCAAAAGCGAAGTTTTATTAGTATACTCTGTACTCAATTATGCTTTTTTGCTAAATATAATAATAATTATATTTATAGCTGATGTAAATAAACTACTCTTGCTTTAGTGTTCGTTCAGGCTTTGTTTGACTGCGGTAATGTGTAAAAGCTTGCGATCAAAATCTGACTTAGTAATTTGCTTTTGCTGCCAAGCTGTAAACAAAGTCTTGGAAATTTTTTCAAAATCATTTGGCGAAGAAGCTATCAAAAAATCAGCTCCGGCATTAAGACTGTTGAGCGCATATTCTCCCACCTCATAGTTATCAGCTACTGCTTTCATACTCAGATCATCAACAATAATTAAGCCAGTAAAACTAAAATTCTCAGCCAGTAAAGAAGTCAGAAAAAAATAAGAAGCACTGGCAGGCCTACTATCAAGCAATGGGTAATTTAGATGAGTCACCATCAGAGCTGGGATATT
The DNA here is from genome assembly GCA_012797845.1 of Candidatus Beckwithbacteria bacterium. Lineage (NCBI taxonomy): Bacteria > Candidatus Beckwithiibacteriota > Candidatus Beckwithbacteria bacterium. The sequence goes on along the minus strand of JAAZOH010000042.1, from coordinate 36,915 downwards.
GGCTTTAATCAGTTGCCGATATGGTTGCAGGTTTGATAGTAGCTGGTTTTGATCTTGGTCAATAATAGGCAAACTTTTATGAGGATCAGTTGTAGTCCAAGCTAAACCATCAGGAAAATGTTTGACAACTGGTATAATTCCAGCTACCCGGTATCCTTTAACCATAGCCATGGCTTTCTCTAAGCAATGATTGCTAAAACTGCGTCCTTGACTAGCAATATAACTTTCTTGATCAGAAGAACACTCCAAAACTGGAGCTAAATTCATAGTAATACCCAAATCTTTTAATGCTTGACCTCGTTTTAGGGCTACTTGATAAGCTTGGTCAGTGCTTGTAATATCTACCTGAGCAGTTTTTTCAATCCAATCAATTCGGGCTACACTACCTCCTTCTTGATCTACTGCAATAAATGGTTGTACGCCCGAACTCGAAGCTTCGAGCATAATCTGAGTCGTTAAGGCTTTGAGTTGGTCTTTGTTTTCAATATTTCTACCCAAAAGTAGAATTCCTCCTACTACCCCATCTCGCAACCAAGCCGCCTCTGAAGCAGATAGTTGTGTCCCTTCAAGGGTAGTCATTAATACCTGTCCTACTATTTGATTTTGATTAAATCGAGAAGAATTATCAGACATGTTTCTGATTTGAGGTTTTAGTTCTGATGGGTTCACTGGGGATAAAAATTTAATAGTGTTTTGAGCAACAAATGACCAGCTGAGATATACCAAACCCCCTATCAAAAATACAAAAACGAGAAATAGTACATAAATCAATCTGGAATGTTTAGCTGAAGAGAAAATAGCATTCATGAACTACTTAAAACTTAATTTGCAACAAGTCTCTTGTATGGTATACAAAGTCAATGATACTATACATATCTGTTTCTAAACAAATCGATGCGGTATAATTTAGCAGTTAATAAAATCTGGAGGAGTCGCATAGTGGTCAATTGCAGCGGTTTGCTAAACCGCGCTCCAATTTGGGGCCCGTGGGTTCAAATCCCACCTCCTCCGCTCATTATGAAAAAAATGTGTTTGATTTATCTTATGGGGAAGGTGTTATAGAAAGAAATCTTATTTCAACGCCATTTCAGCCAAACACTTTTCATAGCCTGCTTGTAACGGTTCACTTATCTGTCCACCTTCTGGAGTTTTATAATTTACCCGATGCTCCATTACACAATTATGCTTGACTTGATTTATTTGATACTTTTCTCACTGACTTAATGCCTGGATGCTAATCCAGTAAATGACACCAACCAAGCTAATGCTTATAATAATTGAAGATAGTAACGTAATAATCTGCGGTTTCATCTTAGCAATAATCTTTATTATGATTAATATAGGGTTATAACATATAATTTGTACAAAGCAATTTTTATGAGTTATTTTAAAAAAGCGAGCATAAGTTTGAAAAATAACCTGGGTATTGTGATGCTTTTAATTATTTCATTGCTTGTATTTTTAACTAATTTTAAACTGAATTATTTTATTATAGGAAATGATAATTTTTCTCCTGAGTTAAATCCTGGATTGACTTTAAAACGATCTTTACTAAATCCTGCTTGGCGTTCATACAGGGTTTTAGGAATTCCATCTGATAGTGAACAGGGAGATATTTTTCGGACAACTCTCTTTTACTTATTACAAACTGTTCTTCCCTCTTGGTTAATCTCACAGTTATATATTTTTATAACTTTTTTTATTGCTGTTTTTAGCATGGGATCCATCACTTGTTGGTTTTCCCAATTTGTGGCTAAGAAAAAGCATAAACAATTATTTTTCTTTTTTGGAGGTTTATTTTACATTTCTAATCTCTTGACTATTTGGGTTTATTTTTTCCCGGTTCATCTTTTTGTAGCTGCTTTTGCTTTTCTTCCTTTAGTGATTTGGCAAATAATAAAAACAGTAGATCATCCAAAACCAATAAATTATCTAACTCTAATTCTTAGTAGTTTACTTCTTGGCACAGCAGCCTTAACTGCCACTATGTTTATTATTATTGCTCTTGTTATTTTCATATTTGGTTTCTTGCTTTTGCTTTTGTTAAAAAATAAAGAAAAAATGGTGATATTAATTAAAGCCATTATTTTAGTCTTTATTGTTCATTTATTTTGGATAGTTCCATTTTTATTCTATGTTAGTAGTCAAAAAATAGATTTACAAAACTCACAAATTAACCGTGAGATTACTAGCGAAACTATTGCTAACGAACAAAAATATAATACTTTTTTAAATATTCCTCGATATGCGTTTTCTTGGTTATTTACCCAAGAAGATGGTAAAAATTATACCTATCCTCAATTTAGTTGGTACATTAAGTCTCCTCTTGGCACGGCTATTAGCTATATCCCTCTATTTCTATTTGTTTGTGGAACTATTTATCTAATTAAAAAAAGACAAAAACCGTTATTGGTTCTATCAATATCATATTTCTTTGGTTGGTTTTTAATTAAAGGAGTAAATCCACCATTTGGTATTATCTTTATTTGGTTACAAAAATATGTTCCTCTTTTTGAACAAGTTTTCCGCTGGCAAAGCTCAAAGCTCTGGCCATTAATGCTTTTACCTCTACCTATTGTTGCTTCAATAGGCACTTATGGCTTATTAAGATTATTAAAGCAAAAACAACAGAAGGCTATTTTAGGAAGCTTTATAGCTTTACTTTTATTGATTAATGTTTTCCCCATACTTATAGGAAGCTTGATTAGAAATAGTATGTACGTTCAAATACCCTTTCAATACCAACAACTTGCTAATTACTTAAAAGACACTAATCCATATGGCCGTATCTACATAGCCCCAGAAGCTAATACTCAATATTTTCGCAATTACGACTGGGGGTTTTGGGGTTCTGTGGTACTTAATTATGTACTACCAAACCCAATTATAGAAAAGGCTCTGATTATTGGATCTGATGAAAATGAACAAGCTTATACATTACTTCACAATTCTTATTATTCACAAGATCCTGAGTTATTTGACAAGGCCTTACAACAATATAATGTTTCTTATGTGCTCTCAGATAAGTATATTTCAAAAGGAGTTGTTGGCTACAAATATGATTGGAGTCTTCATAACCAAATGGTTGAAAAAAATTCAGGATTGGTATTGCTCAAATCTTTTGGCAAGCTCAAGCTATATCAAGTCTTAGCTAAAAAGGAAGCGGATGAATACCTAATTGTAGATACTGATCATAATTGGTTACGCCTCAATACAATACTAACTAAAAATTCACCTAATCAAACATATGTTTCTAGTTTTGATCTTCCAGGGACACTGTATCCTTTAGCTTTAAATCAAAAAACAATAACATTCGATCAAAATACTATAGAAACTAATTGGAGATACACACATAAAAGTCAAAATTTTACTTGGAATATTGATTATCAAGAGTTGATTAATTCACCAACCAAAGTTCAATACCAAAATGGCAGAATAAGTCTTACTCCAGCCTGGCCTACTATCAAAATCAATAAAGAGCCAGTAGATATTCAAGTTCCCAAAATGCAACTCCCCCAGACTACTTTGATTCCGAAATTTATTACAGTAAATGATCAGGTGATTGACCTAAGGAAAGATCAAAATAAAAAAGTGGTGCTTAATACTCGTTTTCGAGACATATATACCGATAAAAATCTTTCGGTTTGGAACGGCAATTCAACTCAACTTGATCTTTTAGGAGCTTGGCAACTACAAGTTTCAGAGCCAACTATTTTAGAGTTGGAAGCTACATTTGAAGTGCCCCAAAAGGCTAATTTTAGTGTTTGCGTATGGTCTGACTTACAACAAAGGTGTTTAAATAAACCTAATCAATTTGCTGCCTTAAAAGGAAGTAATTCTTTTACTTTATTGATTCCTAAGATAATCACATCTCGAGAAGTAATTAAAATGTATATAAAACCTAAGGATACTCAAATCTCTAATTTTACTTATAAGCGCCTGCAAGCAAACGTCTACACAAATAGTGAGGAAATTAGTGATTTAAATATTAGCAAGATCCCTTCTGTTCAAACCTACAATTTTGCTTTGCATCAAGGTGATCAAATTTCCATGAGCCTACCAATGATTCAAGGGTCTGAAAATTATCACTATCCTGAGAGCAACAGCCAATTTACACCAGAAACCAGTATTGAATATTTTGATAATAAAGAAGAAACAAGCGATATCAACACTAAAAATAATACTATTATGATGGTTTCTCAGGAAGCTAATACAAGCATCTATCAGCTGATTAATCAGATACACAGTGAAGGAAAAATAGCTTTAATAGGTGCTAGTGGGACCAATGTACAGTCTATCCCCTACGAACTTAAGCTGCGTCAGCCCGAACAAGAATTTAATCTTTATAAACGCATGGCTAATCGCCATGAATCAGATGCTTTTTTGGATTTTGTAATCATACCTACAGTTCAAAATCAATACTATACTGAGATTCTTGCTAAAGGAATTGGGGCTCAACCCAGTATTAACCAAATTAACAACTGGTTTTTCCAAATGATCCCAGTAACCTGGGCCAATATTCACATTAAACCAGATATAACTATGATCAGTTCTCAACATATCTGTACATTAAATCAGGCTGTTTCTCCATATTGGCTAACTATTGGCAAAAATCAGCAGCCAGTGAGGGTAAATGGTTGGGAACAGGGTTGGATTGTAGACAGTCAAGAAGATGTTGAAAAGGTGTTTTACTGGCCAAATATCTTTAGCTATTTAGGTTATGGTTTAATCGTAGTTCTTGGTTTGGGTTTAATCTCTCAGGCATGGCTAGTAAACGTTGCCAAACGGGCGGATAAAACCGAATAGCTTCAAACAGTTTAACTATCCATTGTGAAGGTAAGACAGTTACAGCCATAAGCTGGGCTAGACTAATAAGCACTCCTTTAATAGAAGGTTGGTACCGGTAGCTAATAATAGCTTTCCATCTAGCTAAAAACGTCAAGTAAAAAGTTTTTTTGACATTATGGTAGCCATTGGAACTATTGGCTTTGCGATAGTTGTAGATATATTGAGAAACATTACTGATTGGGCCTCGGCTCAGAAAGTAAAATAGCAAATCTACATCTTCAGCTGTTGAGAGCGACTCATCATAGCGGTACCTTTTATAGTACTTGGCTCTGGCCATGAGCATGGGATGTTGAATCGGGATCATTTGCATGATCATGTCATATAAAATTGAGGGTTTGGTTGGAAACTGCTTTTTAGCAAATACTTTACCTTGACAATCAATCATATTGGCTTGCCCACCACAAACAATAATTTTAGGGTGTTTTTTCAAAAACTGTTGTTGAATAGCCAGTCTTTTAGGAGCAGCAATATCGTCTGCATCCATCCGGGCAATAAAAGTGCCTTTAGCTACTTTAAGGGCTCGGTTTAAACTATAACCAATTCCACGATTACTTCGGTTAGTAATTATTTTGATCCGTTTATCACCAGCTGCAAATTTTTTTAAGATCTGTAAAGAGTTGTCTTCGGATTTATCATCTACTGCAATCAGCTCCCAATTCGTATAGGTTTGATCCAAAATGCTTTTAATAGCTTCCACTAAAAAATCACCGGCATTGTAAACCGGCATAATAATGGAAATAAGCTCGTTTTCTTGCCTTTTTTTACTCATAAAAGCTAAATTTTATTAATTCCTCTCAATGCATCAGTATTTTGCTGCATTCAGAGAAACAGCATACACGGGGTCATTCTTACACTTTTTAAAAAACAAAAGGGTAAGAGACCACTGTCTCTCGGTAACTTGATCAAGACGCCATTGTCTCAATCTGTTACCTTTGAGTGCCAAGCAGGGCACGATTTTACTTGTGCCCTGCCGGGCGGGTCGTGACTGCTAGCCGCGACTTGCCTGAAAGGCAAATCCAAAACTGGGATCAGCCTTCGGAAAGGTATATTCCCAGCTTTCCGCCGCCGCAATCGGGATCTGCTTGCCCAGAGCCTCAACGTTGCCGGCAACCTGCGTGGTGAGAGTGCAGGTGACAACCTGCGTCTTGTTGACCTCACGCGCTTCGGCAATCCAAGGGTCCATATACAAGCGACCCTTGCTGTCATCCCAAACGAGACTCCATTCCTTGTTGCCGGCCTTGCATGAGCCCGTCGCAGGCTGGGTCGAAGGCGCCGGGACCATATAGGTCGGAACAGGTGTTACGACACTCGGTACTGGCTTGGTAGCCTTGGTCGGTGCAGGTTGAGTTGGGACCAGAGCAGGCGTCCGGATCAGCCAGAGATCAAAGCCGTTCGAGTAGTCATCGGCGTGGTAGTCGATGGAGATTTCAGTTCCTGTCAACTTGAGTCCGTTGCCTCGAGGCCACGGATTGACATTGCCATCAACTCGAACTTCCCCCTCAACGCTGTTGAGCACGAATGCCATCGCGTTGGTGAACCGGACAACACAGCTACCGCCACTGGTTTTGATATCCAGAGCTAGCTGGTTGTCCATCCACAAGCGAGTCTCCCCATCCCACGCCATATTCCGCACAGTACCGTTAACCTTGCAGTTGGGCGTCCCCACGAAGGGGCCAGCCGCGACCACCATGTTCACAACGCTAATCAGCAAAGCCAGTACAACCAGACCAATCCCTACTACTCCCAAAACTCTTGTTACTCTCATCTTACTTACCTCCTTTAAGGTATGGTGCACTCCCTCAGCTTGGGTGTTTGCGGCGTTTCCGCCCGAGAGTTTGTTTGATATAGTTAGCCAAGCCAGTGCAGATACAAGCCTTTTGTTCTTGCAGCCACAATGGCTTGGCCAACTTTCCCGTGTATGCTTTATTAAAGAGCAGTGCTTTTCCCTACCAGATTAAGACGCAGTGTCTTTTGGCAAAAATCAGCACCCTATTCTCCCGTTTCTTGGGAGAAACCAGGGGAATAAAGAAGTTATAGCTTTAACAGATCTATTCCCCTAGTTTTTCCCAACAAAATGCCGTCCCTGCTTTAACAGTTTGGCTTGTATATTTTTTGAAAAATTGGTAATTCTGTTAAAGCTGTTGCATATTATAGGTTATAAAAAAACTTTTGTCAAGTTATAGGATAAAGATAAACATTCTGGTAAGAAACTAAAAGACTTTGTTCTTTTAATAGGTAAAATCAAAATATACTTTCCCATAAAAAAACTCTCTTAGTAATAAGAGAGTTTTTGTTTTTTATATTTTTATCAAAGTTACTTTTTAGCGACTTTTAGGTAAGCAAAACCTAACCCAGTAAGAGCAGCTAGTTCAGCTACCAATATCACTGGAACATTGGGTCCAGTAGCTGGTAAAGTAGTTACGCCTAAAACCTTAGCTTCACGGCTTACACAAATAGTTGAGGTGTCAGTATCACTACCATCGTGTTTAGTATAAACTTCACCTTTATTAGTGACACAGGTAATACCAGAAGGCAGATCATCTTTGCCTACAAACTTGGCATAGACGGTTTTAGTAACTGTACTACCGGCCTCTAAGTCATAAATTTTAAATTCAGATTTTTGACTATCACTAAGCCAACTGCCACCAGAGGTCCAGTTTAAATAACTAGGAAAGATGTCTCGCAAGGTGATTTCATGGATTTTTCTGTCACCGGTATTTTTAACCCGTAGTTCAAATTTGACTTCTTGACCGTCTTTAAAAAGATAGGTGCTGCTGTCAATATTGTCTTGCCACTTGTCTTCACTGGGATTCCAAACCACTTTATCCAAATCAATATCATACTCATCACAAACTTCCCCACCACCATAAACACTATGACAAGCAGCTTGAGCCTGATTTACATTGGTAAAAGTAGCTACCAAAACTAAAGCAATAGTAGCTAGGATTGTAGTTATATGTTTATTCATAGAGCAGTCCTTTGCGTTTTTATTCAACAAATATGATGTTAAATAAAAACTAGAATTGATACTATGGGTTTCTAATTTGGGCAATAATAACATGTTATACATTGCTTGTCAAGTATTATGGGATATTAGAAATATAAGAGAAAATATGCTTTTTTCTAAGCTTTATTTAACTGGTTCAGCTACTATGAGCAAGCGCTGCCAATCAGTCCCGGGTGGATAGCAAGTTTGTAAAACTAATAAATCATTATCTTGGTTTTGTTCAATGAGACTAATGTCAGTAGGAGCTACAATATGTTTGGCTACTACTATATAGGTATACGTTTTGGTACCAAGACTAAGCTTGATACTATCCCCTGCTTCTAAGTCTTTAATCTGATAAAACAAAGCGTTATAGGTACTCACATTCCAAACGTAATCAGTAGAGTGACCAAAGATATAAACTAGTTTGCCCTGACCTGGAAAGGCTGAACCTAGACCATGAGCTACTCCTTCTTTTAAAGCTTGGCTATAAATTGATTGATCACTGGCATCCACATTAGCAATAACCTTAGCCTCCAGTTCTAACTTGGGAATAGAAATCGAAAATGGTAAAGTAGCCGGATCTTGGGTAGGCATGGGTTTATTGACTGGGAAATGTAGTTCATCGCTACTTGGCATAAAGGCCAGACTAGTTAATTGCCGATTAAGTTTTTGTAGCAGCAAAATGCTTTCAGTCACGATCAATGGGCTAGCCAGAAACAACATGCCTAATAAAGCTAAACTGGTGACAGCATAGCCTACTGCAGATAAAAATGTATCGCTTGTTTGACGATGCACCCGAACTACACGAGCAGTAGCTTTGATATATCGGTATGGTTGAAATTTTTTTTGCCCAAACATGTACTGATAATATCTCCATGAAAACAGGAATTTATTTATTGTTATAGGATATTATAGCACAAGAACACAACTTTGCGTATCTTACTGAAGTTTACTCACTGCCTGTCTAATCCAAGCCACTTCTTTGGCAGAAATAATATGAGCAAAACCTTGAGCTCTGGCTTCTTTACTTCGTTTATCCATAAATGATACCTGACGGATTTCCCCCAAAAGCCCAACTTCTCCAATAGCCACGGTTTTTTGGGGAACAGGTTTATTTTTATATGATGAAGCAATGGCTAAACAAATGCCTAGGTCAGCCGCTGGTTCCCGTAGATTTAAACCTCCAGCTACATTAACAAACACATCTTTGTCTGACAACTTAAGACCAGTATGCTTAGATAAAACTGCACATAAGATTTGCAGCCGTTTTTGATCAATGCCAGTCCCTACTCTTCTAGGCATAGCTAGATCAGTGGGATTAACTAAAGCTTGGATTTCTACCAAGACAGGCCTGACTCCTTGCATAGTAGCTACCACGACACTACCAGCTGGATTACCGGCTTGCCTATCTTGTAAAAATAGATCTGAGGGGTTTTTGACCTCAATTAAACCTTGGTCGTGCATGGCAAACACCCCTACTTCATCAGTGGGGCCAAAACGGTTTTTAGCCGCCCGTAACAGGCGGTACTCATGCTTGCTATCCCCTTCAAATTGTAGAACTGTATCCACTAAGTGTTCTAAAACCTTGGGTCCGGCTACAGATCCCTCCTTAGTAACGTGTCCAACAATAATTATGGGGACGTCAGTAGCTTTAGCCTGTTGGAGCAACATTTGGGCTGATTCCCGAACTTGGCCTACCGAACCAGCTACACCTGTCAGTTTCTGGGTCCAAAGCGTCTGAATCGAGTCAACGACTACCAAAGGCTGCTTGCCAATTGTAGCTACAATAGTTTCAGCATTGGTTTCCGGTAGGACTTCAAAATCAACTGGCAAGCCCATTCGTTCCACCCGCAGTTTGACCTGTTGAGGTGATTCTTCTCCTAAAACATATAATCCCTTGAGCTTAGCAACAACTGAGGTTAATAGGCTGGATTTACCAATCCCGGGTGGACCAGCCACCAACGTCACTGATCCAGGCACAATTCCTCCTCCTAAAACTCGATCCAGCTCAGTAAAGGGCGTGGCAATTCGTTTAAACTGTTTACTAGCCACCGTAGCTAGTTTTAAGGTAGCGGCTGGAACTGCCTGAACTCCTGTTTTACTCCTAAACCCAGCTGGAGTTGGTGCTACCGCAGTTTCAACCAGGCTGTTCCAAGCTTTGCAACTAGGACATTGACCTAACCACTTAGGACTCTGGTAGTTGCAGTTTTGACAAATATATACAGAGGAAGCTTTTTTCGGCATGACAAAGCTAGTGTAGCACAAGATTTAAGAAGGGTTTTTAGCTAGTTTTTTCTTGGTGTAATATTTTTTGTAAAAGATAACGCCAACTACTACAGGTATCCACAGTACTGAAAAAACACCAATCCAAATGACAATTGATCCCAAACCTCTCAAAAGACTAATCAGATTCCGCACTGCTTGTTTGAAAATTACATCAGGTCGCCAAGCATTATCTGGTACATAAGGTAAGGACAGTTCGTCTTCAGCTAAATAAATAGTAATTCTGACCATTTGAGTATTTTTTTGCAGATACTCTTGCTGGCCTTTGATCTGATCAATTTGGGATTGGAGATTAAAGATTTCATTTTGAACTTGTAAAATTTCCTGAACAGTAACAGCTTTAGCCATAATTTCTTCAAATCTAGTTTTATTTTGATCTAAGATTGCTAATCTTGCTTGGTTGTCCACATATTCATCAGTCACATCAGTTCCTTCCAATGTTTGAGAAACTACTTTAACTGCTTGAGCATTAAAGTGTGCCAAGGCTTCATTTAGTTTTTCTTGAGGAACTCGAACGGTAATTCGGCCTGAAGCTGATTCTTCGGGCCGATCTAAGGTACTTTCTACCATATACCCACCAATGCTTTGGGTATAGCTACTAATAGCTTCTAACGTTTTCTTGACATCAGAAACCAGCAGAGACAACTGGGAGCTTTGAATGACCATCCGCTGGCTGATTTCTGGAGCTGGAGCTGCTGTCCCTTGAGTAGAGCTGCTAACTTTAAAATCACGACTATAACTCTCTTCATCCATAAATGCAGCCATAGGCATGACATAATTTTCAGAGTATTTGAGATTATAGCCATAAAAATTACCAAACAAGGTTTTAAGAATAAAAAAGACGAAGATAATAAGAAGAATAGTAGCTAATTGATTTTGTTTGACCCAGGAAATTAGGTTCATACCTTAGATGTAACAGAAAGATAAACATAAAGCAAGCAGAGCTTGGGCAAAAAAGGTTTTAAAACCACTAAAAACACCCCTTCTCAAAAAAATGTCTTTTTGAAAATTAGGGTGTTTTTAACGGGTAACAGTAATAGCCTCAACCAACTCTCCGCTCCCAGATGCTACTACTCGGCCATTAGCATCAACGTTGATCAAATAACCGGTATTGGCTGCATCACCAGTAGCTGGATCAGCAGGGATTTCTGCCATATAGGTAGGAACTACAGTTACATCATCGCCAGCTACACCTAAATTAAAGCAACCAGCTCCAGCACCAATACAGGTTGGAGTAGTCGGAAAGTTGTCAGTCACTGGATCTCCATCAGTATCAGGCAAATTGCCTTCATGCTCAGCTGCATATTGGTAAATCGCATTAGTAATGGAATACAGATCTGAACGCCTTTGGGTATCTCGAGCTTGAGCAAACTGGCGGCCAGGATTGACAGCAACTAAAACTACTGCTGCTAAGATAGCAATAACTCCAATCACTACTAAAAGTTCAATTAGAGTAAAACCTCGATTTGAATTCATGATAATATCACCTCCTTCTTTTTAAGCCTAACATGTTTTTTATCTTCACTGCAAGTTTTAAAAACCACAAAAAACACTCAGCAACAGGGCAGGCTTGCACCTTAGTGTCGCTGAGTGTTTATATTCTTCTACCTGGTTACCGTAATAGATGTTTGGATCTCTCCACTTGCAGAAGCAATGATTCTGCCATTGCCATCCACATTGATTAAGTAGCCAGTATTGGCTGCATCACCAGTTGACGGATCAGAGGGAATTTCTGCTATATAGGTAGGAACTACAGTTTCAGTTCCGGCCTCATCAGTGGAAGCTCCCAGATCAAAACAGCCAGCACCAACTCCAATACAAGTTGGGGTAGTTGGGAAGTTACTGGTTGAATCATCTCCATCAGTATCAGGCAAATTACCTTCATGCTCAGCAGCATATTGGTAAATCGCATTAGTAATGGAATACAGATCTGAACGCCTTTGGGTATCTCGAGCTTGAGCAAACTGGCGGCCAGGATTGACAGCAACTAAAACGATAGCAGCTAGAATAGCAATCACGCCAATAACAACTAGGAGTTCAATCAGGGTAAAACCACGATTGTCGACAATCTTTTTCATATAAATTGCTCACCTCCCCTCAGTATTATAAAACTTCGAAGTTTTATAACAATGCTATTTGGCACCTAATGTAATAATCACATCAAACTCATTATCATCGGATTGTTCTTGCATAGCAAGTCCAGACCATCCCAATGCATTGAGTTTTTCTTGCCAAGCAGTAGCTTGGTCCTTGTATCTATTTTTATAAACTAAACTGCTCTCGTCAAGCACCACTTGGTTGGTTTTCAAAGAAAAACTAGCATCAACCTCGAGAGCTTGGCTCAGCTGACTAGCTGCTCCATCAATCCCACTGGCATTAATAATCTCAACTTTGAGAACACTTGGGACAGGAGTTGGCGTTGGCACCGGAGTTGAAGCTGCTTTTTCTTTAGTGTCTTCAACAGATACAGTAGGACTTTGACGCAACCACTTGGCAGCTTTTCCAATACTTTGTCGGTTTAAGGTCGGTGAAGTGGAAATTGCCAAGTTTTCATCTAAGCTTCCTGCAGTTTGCCAAGCTTGAAACCCTACTCGACCAGCCATAAGCAGCAAAAACAAGGCTAGCACAAAAAAGATAAAGATGATCAGATGGTTAAGATTTAGTTTTAGTGAATTCATCACTGACAAAGAGATGGAATTGGGTGTTTATAATCACCTGCTCCCCTTTTCCATCTCCTGATTCATAGTAATAAATAACTGGTCTAATAAAATAAGGACTATCTGTTATTTTAGTCAAGGCTTGTTCAACTGCTTTAGCCTCACCTCGCAAACTAAGGGTGATTGGCAAAAAACTAGGATTACGCCCAATTTTACTAGGCGTATCGCTATCAACACTGAAACGTAATACCTCCACTTGAGCATTTTTGAGACTATCAATGACTGCAATAAAGTTAAGTAGGCTTTCTTCAGTTGGAAAAGCTGCAATAATAACTTCCCGATCTGACTCCGTATCTTTTAAAGCCTGTAGCAACAAGGCTTCATCTTGATCACTAATTTGATATGCCAAAACCTGAGTCCGCAATTGCTTGATTGCTTCAGCCTTGGCTGGTAATTTTCCCAAAAGCCAAAAACTTAAGCTCAGAGAAGCAATACTAACTAAAGCTAAGCCAACTAATAGCCAAGGCAAATTAAATGAAGAACCGGTTTTTTCTGGTTTTACAGAAGCTTTGACTACTTGTTTATTGGCCTTTTTAGCCTGATCAGATGGTGCTGGCGATTGGCTTGTTTTACTTGGCATCTTCCTCCTGTAGTAAGGTGGTTGGTTCTTTAGCAAAAGTTAGATAGAGCTGAAATGGCAAATCAGTTTCTTCAACAAAACTGGAAACTGGTAGTTGTACTTCGGCTATACCTGGTAATTGTTCCAAAGCTTGTTTAAATGCTAAAAGCCCATCTCTACTCTTAGCTAATCCCATAACCGTACCTTTTTGTTCGGATAGCTGGAGTTCAACCCGCCCCAAAGTAATAGTATCTCCTGCTAAATCTTTTATTTGATTAATAGCTTTAGTAGGAAAGTAGTCGGTGGTTTCTAAAGCTAAGGCTAAACGGCTTAAATTATTAGCCTGACTAGCTGACTCTAGAGCCTCCTTAGTAACGGATGAGGGTAGATTTTGCTGAGTTAAAAAACTAGTTTCTAAGCGGGATAACCAAAAGTAGCATCCTCCAAGCGCAGCAGTAATTACTAAACTAAATGTAGCAAAAATAAGAAGTAATTGCTTCCAAAAAGAAAACTGTCTTTTTTTTCGTTCTTGATTATCATACCACTGAGGTAGTAAGTTGATTGTCCCCTGATCACTAGGTGGGGCTATTGGAGCAACTGCCACCGAAATAGCCAGCAGGTAAGTATTAGCAGTTTCGGTATTTACAGATACTGGCATAGTAAATCCAGTTACTGGTAATTTAAAGGCTTTTAAAGCAGTAATTAGCTCATTATTGAGCCCTACTCCCCCAACTTGGATCCATTCAATTGGAAACTTGTCATAGTAATGTATCATTCGTTGAATGGTTTGAACTATAGAATTGGTTTTATTGTCTGGCACAATTGAAGTTGCAATTACTTCTTGTTCCCGAGTTAAAGTCAAGATGGTATCTGACGGACCCACATACATGAGCAGCCTAACCCCAGGTTTTTGCTCTGCCAAAGTAACTAATCCTAAAGCTGGAGTACTTATGGTTTGGACTATTAAATTACTGGAAGTAGCAACAGCTAGGTATTCATCCACAATCTCCTGGGGAACAGCCTGCATTAAAACATGATAATTGCCATTGCTAAATAAACGCTTCCAGTCCAAAACTGCAGCTCCTAAGGGAAAATGTAAAACTCCTTCGGCTTCCCAACGTACTGCTTCATCAATTTCGTGATTTGGTAAATTGGGCAACTCAAGTGATTTAGAAACTACTGCATCTTCAGGGATAACTAGCTCGATATACATGAGCTTGGTTTTAATCTGAGTCAGTAGTTGGCCAACTATCTGCTGTACTTGCTCAAGATTAGTAATTTTCCCTCGCTGAATAAGACCAGTGGGTAGCTGCTGAGAAAACGAGGTTACAATCTGCTTTTGCTTAGTATCAAGTTGCAGAAATTGAATCAAGTTGGTGGAAAAGACCAAAACAGATGTAATCATGTGGGCAGTAACGACTTTACTTCTATTCTTAGCCTAACAGAAAAGAGGGGTTATGTCTATCAAATAGTTTCGGTACTGAGGCTATTTTCAAGATTTTTGAGGACGTTTGCGGTATAGTAAAACTAATGCCCAAAATTTCTTCTTCCACTAGTTGTGGCCAGGCTCTTTTAGATATTGTGGTTACTATTGGAATATTTCTCATTTTAATGCATGCAGTTTTTTCTTTGGTTGTAGTTATTTATGAAAGTATGGGCTATGCTCAAGTTCATTTAATTGCTCGTCATCTAGCTACAGAAAAATTAGAATATTTAGAAAATTTGCCCTATAGTCAACTAGGCACAAGCGGTGGTATTCCTCAAGGCAATATTCCTGAATTTGAGACAGTTGAGCGTAATGGTCTTAACTATACTGTACACACCTCTATTACCTACATTGATGACGCTTATGATGGCACGGCTCCAACTGATTTACTTCCAACTGATTATAAACAAATCCGCCTAGAAATTAGTTGGAGTGGTCAATATTCTAGTCGAGCTCAACCATTAGTCTTGGTTACTACCATAGCCCCAAAGGGCTTAGAAACTGCAGTGTCTGGAGGCACTCTTTCTGTGTATGTCATTAATGCCCAAGCTAATCCAGTTACTCAAGCTCAAGTTCATATTACTAATAGCGCTGTAACTCCAGCTATTGATATGACTTTACAAAGCAATCAGGATGGTCGGGTCATCCTACCTGGAGCTCCTAGCTGTGCTAGCTGCTATCATATAACAATTACAAAAACTGGTTATACTCGAGATAAAACCTATACTACCACAGAAGTAGCCAATCCCAATCAGCGCCCTATTACTATTAGTAATGGTTGCATTTCTGAAGGAGTTTTTGTTATCGACGAACTTAGCGATTTATTAATAGCAACCGTCAATGATCGAGAAGCTAATTTTGCTCCTTTATCTAATGTCAGTTTTCGTTTAACAGGTTCTAAACAAATCGGTACCAATACTGACGGTGATCCAGTTTTTAAATATGATCAAGAACTGCAAACGGATGGTGAGGGTAGGTTAGAAATTCCAAATTTAGAATGGGATAATTACATCATTACCCTACTAGAAAGCTCTTATACTCCTTCAGGAATTACTCCTAGTCAACCCTTTGCTATAGATCCTGCGCAGAGCATCAATTTAAATATGGCCTTATCTATTAAAACTCCTAATAGTTTATTACTAAATGTCAAAGATCCCAATGGAAACAGTATTGCTTCTGCAAGTGCTAATTTAAGTCTAACACCTGATTTTATAGCTACTAGTTCTAGCGGCCTAAAAGATGATCCTGATTTTGGCCAAGTTTTTTTTGGAGGATTAAGTGCCACTACCTATACATATACACTTAGCCACCCAGACTACCAATCTATGACCGGCACTATTCCGGTAGCAGGAAACGCCAGTGAAACTATTATTTTGCCAAGTAAATAAAATGAGTAAACATGCATTTCTACAATATCAATCATCGGGGTTTACTTTACTTGAAGTTGTTGTATCTTTGTTTTTAGCTTCAGTGATTCTCTTAGCTCTAGTAGCTTTACAAAATATTATTTTTACTCAAGAAGAATTAACCATGAGCTCATATGTGAGTATTGAAGCAGCCAATAGAGCTGTTGAGCGTATGGTAAAAGAGATTCGCAACAGTCGTCATGGAGATAATGGCGCTTATACTTTAGTGCAAGTAAATGATCAAGGTTTGACTTTTTTTTCTAACGCTGACAATGATTCAGCAATTGAGCGAATTCGCTATTTTATAGATGGTGATAGTTTTAAAAAAGGAGTAATTAATCCTACCGCTTTTCCAGTTGATTATCCCACCAACCAAGAAAAAATTATCACGTTAGTTGACCATTTGGTCAATGGCACCAAGCCTGTTTTTTATTATTATAATGGGGACTGGCCTAGCGATACAGCTCACAATCCCTTACCCACTAACCAACGATTACTTCAAACTAGAACCATTGGAATTGATATTATTGTAGCTGGTGACAGTAAATACCAAAAAACAAATCATGAAATCCAATCAGCCGCTGAAATCAGAACATTAAAAGATAATTTATGAAAAAACAACGCATTACAAATCGTGGCTCAATTACTGGACCAATCTTGGTTATTACTGCTGCTTTTATTGTAGTTATCTATGGTTTGGTTTTTATGTTAAGCAACCAATGGGATTTAACTCAGCGCCAAACTGCCTCTGATCAGGCATTAGCTATAGCTGAAGCTGGAATTCAATACTATCGTTGGCACTTAGCTCACTCTCCAGATGATTTTACAGATGGGACCGGACATACTGGCCCTTACATACATAGCTATAAAGATAGTCAGGGCAAAGAAGTTGGGAGTTATTCACTACTTATCACCCCTCCTGAAAATGGCTCTTCGTTGGTAACACTTACGGCAACTGGTTGGGTTAAGGGTTTTGAAGGAGCCAAAAGAACCATCACTGCTTCATATGGCATTCCTTCACTGGCTCGTTATTCAAATTTAAGCAATGCCAGTACTTGGTATGGTGAGGGAATTACAGTCCATGGATTAGTCCACTCTAATAATGGGATTCGCATGGATGGGATTAATACTTCTCTGGTTACTAGCGCTCAAAAAACCTATACTTGCGGAAGTGAAACTGGTTGTTCTCCTACTCAAACCAAACCTGGAGTTTGGGGTAGTGGTCCAAATTACAACCTTTGGCAGTATCCAACCCCAACTATTGATTTTGACTCCATTTCTGTTGATTTTGACAAAATGAGAACCGCTGCTAAAAATAGTGGGGTTTATCGGGATGCTTCTGGAGTTATGGGTTATCATGTTGTGTTTCAGGACAATGGTACGTTTAGTTTATTTCGAGTTGAAAGTGCTGACTCATATTATGGCTATTCTGATGAATTAGGTTGCCAACGTTTATATCAAAATATTACCACCTCTACTCCTCAACCTACTCCTCAACCTACTCCAGTTAATACTAGTCTTAATTTACAACCTGAAACAGCTTTTGATGACTGGGAAATTGATGGAACAACTTTTTATGCTAATGGTGAGAGCGGAAATGCCTTAGCTACAGGACAATGGAATCACTGTACATGGGGAGCAGCACGATTTACTGTTCCAGCAGAAGGTATTTCAGCTAATGCAACAGTCAGTAATTCTACTATCTCATTGTATTCTCAAGGCACCAATTCTTGGAATTCTAATCAATATTTGAGTTTGTATATTACTGATGCAGCGGATGCTCCAAGGGTAAGTAGTGCTACTGGCAGACCAAATATTGATTCTAGCGCCGGTAGTACTGATGTATACCCCAACAGACTTAGTGATGGAGTTCGTTGGCCAAGTCGTTCCGGTTTGTCTTGGCCGTCTTCAGGATATTGGGCCAACTCAATCTCTTTTGATAATCTAATTCAGTATTTAGTTGATAAATATAACGGCTTATCTGGGGGATCTCATATTGTGGTTTGGATAACTGATCCTAACTGCAATAATCGCGATAAGGTTGAATGGTTAGATCGAAATGCCGGTCTTAATCACGCTGCTACTTTAAATTTAGAATACACCACTCCAGCACCACCACCAACTCCAACTCCAACTCCTCCAGTTAATCCAGGTCCTAATCAAACATATATTGGAACCTATCAAGTGAGTGATGTTCCTATTATTTTTCTTGAAGATACAGTTTGGGTAGATGGTACTGTTAATGGTAAAACTACCTTAGTAGCTGCTCGTTTTCCCATAGATAGTAATGCTATGGATATATGGATCAATGGCAATATCACGTATCACACTAAGGATGGTAATCACAGTTTAGGTTTGATTGCCCAGCATGATATTTACTTTATCAGAGATTTACCTGAAGATTTTGAAGTCGACGCTGCTCTTTTGGCTCAAAAAGGAGCAGTGCTACGCCACGGCTATCTCTGGTATTGTGGTTGGAGTAGTCAAGCAGTCAAAAATTCTTTAACGATTTATGGTACGTTAATTTCCAATAACAAATCGTATTGGAATTTTGGAGATCCACCTTCTTCAGGTTTTTACACCAGAGAAATGATTTATGATGGCACTTTGCTTTACTACCCACCACCCTACTTCCCCACTGAAGGTGAGTATGAGTTTATCAGTTGGCAAGAAGAGTAATTTTGTTCTTATACTTTATTGAGCACACAGCGTATTTGAAATAACTACCTTTTTGCCTGTAGCAGGATCATATTGGTTGCAGACAAATGTTTTAATTGCATTTTCAGGCTCAGTTCCCTGCTGCCAAGGATTGTCTGAAGAACTATTACTACTGCTGCTAGAAGTTGGGGTCGGAGTTGGAGTCGCTCCAGTACTTGCTTTAGCTGTGGGGATTGGAGTGGGAATATAACTTGGTAAGATAGTTTGACCTGTTTCTGATTCCTCTTCTTCATACACCTCTTCTAAAGTATCTTCTAAAGTATCAGCAATTGCCTCAGTTTGAGGGTCAATGGCGACAATAATCTTTTGACCATCATTAAAGGTTAAGGTAATAGCCACATCAGTACCAATAAATTTGCTTAGCAAATCAAAATCCAGGTTGTCAATATTTTCAAAAAATTGTTTGATTTTGGCTGGATCCCATTTTTGCGTAAACGTCCCATGAGGAGTTTTAATGGTCACTGTCCCATTGCGATTCACAATAACCTCATTTTGACCATCATTAAATGAAACCACCATAACTTCAGGTGATTTTTTGGGAGGCTGAAATTGACGGTAAGTAAGATATCCTAAAGCTCCCAACAGGAGTACAACTAATAAAGCAACTCCAATAATGAGTGCTGGATTTTTCCTAAACTGATCTGATAATGGTTCAGCCATATAATACTACTACTTGCCCATTGAGCTTTGCAGGCCTCCTAAAACTGAGTAAATAGGAGCAATAATCATAATCACCATAGCTCCCACTGCTACGCCAATAATCAGCATAATCACCGGCTCCAAAATAGTGGTAAATTCTTTCAAGGCATCTTCCAGCTCAGCTTCGTAGTAGTCAGCCAATTCCAGTAGCACCGAATCCAAAGTTCCGGTTTTTTCCCCAGTCTTAATAGTTTGCACCATAATTGATGGAAAAGTTTTTTGCTCGTCAGTGAGCATACTAGCAATAGTTTTACCTTCAGTGACTCCTTTTTCAAAATTTTTAGCAAGTTTAATAAAACCAAATTGACTAAAAACTGCAGAGGAAATATTAAGAGCTGCTACAATAGGCACTCCTGATTGCAGCAGAGTTGCCAAAGTTCTGGAAAACCGAGCCAAGTCAGTTTGGCGAAATAGTTTTTTGACGACTGGAAAATTAGCTATCTGGGCCATCAAAAACTTCCGGGTTTGATGAGTTTTAAACAAGGTTGCAACTATTACGCCAATGATAATTAGACTCAAGAAAACCAGAACCACATTTTTACCCATAAAATTTCCAAATTCCAACAAGAGTCTAGTTGGAGTTGGTAAGGGAATATTCATCTTAAGAAAAACTGAACCCAAACGAGGCAAAACAAAAGTCATCATTAAAATCCCTACTCCACCCATAGCGGCAAAAATAACCATAGGATACATCATGGCTCCTTTGATTTTATTGTTGAGCCGGTGTGAAGCATACAGCTGCTGGCTTAAATACTCAAAGGTTTTTTCCAAAGACCCGGATTGTTCACCAGCCCGCACTAACGCCAAAAAGACTTCATCAAAAACATCCGGATACTTAGTTAAAACTTGAGAAATCTCGCCTCCTTCCTGCAAGGCAAAACTCATGTCTTGCAAAATTGATTTCATTCGTTTGTTTTCAGTTTCGGCCTGGATAGTTTCCACTGCCTCGGAAATCGCTAGTCCTGATTTGATCATAACCGCTAAATAGCGGCAGAAATTAGCTTTTTCAGCCACAGAAACTCCACCTTGCAATAAGTCTTTTTTAGCTTTAGCTGATTTGATTGATAAAATCCGCAAGCTTTTACTGCGCAGTAGCGCTACCACTTCATCCTGACTATGAGCCTGAATGGTTTGCTCAATTACCTTACCGTTTTCCTGGAGACCTTTATAGTAAAAAAGTGGCACAAAAATGAATTATGAATAACGAATTAAGAATTAAGGGTTTTAAGCCCAAGCTAAATCTTAATATTCTTGATTCATAATTCTTGATTTATAATTCTTTTATTCCCTGACTGCTCTCAAAACTTCCTCAAGCGTCGTTTGACCAGAGGCGACTTTATCAATCCCATCCTCCATCATAGTTTTCATCCCATCTTTCTGAGCCTGAGCCTTAAGCTCATCTCCTGAAGCTCCTTTGATCGTGAGCTGTCTAATCTCTTCGTTTACCTCAAAAAGTTCATAAATGCCAATCCGTCCTTTATACCCTGTCTGGCCACATTCTTCACAACCTTTACCAGCGTAAAATTTTTGTTTAGAGATGTCTCTACCTAACATTTTTTTAAAGTATTCCAAAGTAGCGGTATCTGGCTTTTGCTCATACAAGCAGTTCTGACAGATTTTGCGGACTAACCGTTGAGCCAGCACTACATTAACAGTTGAAGATAATAAGTAGGCTTCCACTCCCATATCCAACATCCTAGGGATTGCTCCTGGCGCATCATTGGTATGCAGCGTGGTCAAAACTAAATGGCCGGTTAAGGCTGCGTGCACTGCAATCTCAGCTGTTTCCGTATCCCGAATTTCTCCTACCATCATAATATCTGGGTCATGTCGCAGCAGCGCTCGCAACCCAGCTGCAAAAGTGAGTCCAGATTTGTTGTTGACTTGAATTTGAATCAAGCGGTTTAATCCATACTCAATTGGGTCTTCAATGGTACAAATTTTGACATTGACGTTGTTGAGCATGTTTAATACTGAATACAAAGAGGTGGTTTTACCTGAACCAGTGGGACCAGTCACTAAAATCATGCCATGAGGCCGATGAATTTGGTTTTTTAAAATCTCTAAGTTTTTACCTCCAAAACCTAGTTCTTCCAGAGAATGAGGCCTCGTCGTTTCCGGCAACAACCGCAGCACGACGTTTTCACCATAATAACCTGGGATAATAGAAACCCGGAATGCAACTACTTCGCCGGACATATCGTATTTATATCGACCATCTTGAGGAATTCGGTGTTCATCAATTTTTAGGTTGGCTAAAATCTTAATCCGAGCCACCAGAGCTGATTCAATCTTTTTAGGTAAGGCAATAATATCGCGTAGCATACCATCAACCCTGAAACGAATCATTACTTCATTACTATTAACTTCAATGTGAATATCAGAGGTTCCTTCAGCAATAGCGTAATCCAAAACTGTGTCTAGGATTTTAACAATAGGTAGGTCTTCAGCTACTTTTAAAAGGTCCGCTCCCTTACCAGCCAATTTAATATTTTGAGAAATAATTTGCTCAAAGTCTTTTCTAATATTGCGTTTGTATTGACCTAAGGCTTTTCTAATATCAGCCGTAGTGGCATAAAACGGTTCAACATTGTATCCCGTATGTCGCCTTACAAATTCAACTGCTTCAAAATCATTGGGGTCACTCATCGCCAGTTTTAAGTTATTCTTCTCCAGAGCAAAAGGAACCACCGAATGAGACCTGGCGATTTTTTCTGGTATCAGATCCATAAGCTCCATGGGAATCACCTGCTGGCCGATAGTAATGAAAGGAACTTTGAGATGTTCAGCAATCAGTTGACCTAAGGCCTGCTCGGAAATAATCCCTCGGAAAATAAGAATGTCGGCAATATCAATATTGAGCTCAGCAGCTGATTTGGCGGCTAGTTTAAAGTCCTGGGCATTAACAAAGCCCGAACCAACTAAAATCTTTTCCAGCTGGGCAGTGGACAGTTTCATAGCATCTAGTATATCTCATTTGCTATTTGGTAGCTAGAAAATAATAAGAGAAAACTTATTTAAGATACAGTTTCACCTTTTCAACAATCTGTGAAGGCGTATAGTTGGCTTTGATTAAAAATTCTTTGACTCCAAGCGCCTTAGCTTTTTCCATTTTATCTGGAGCTGATAAATTAGACAGCATCAAAACTGGAGTATTTTTAAGCTCACTATCTTTGCGGATAGCTTCTAAAACTTGCAGACCTGAATACTTAGGCATCATCACATCCATAATCACAAAATCTGGCTTTTGAGTCTTAATCACTTGCCAACCAGCTTCCCCATCTTCTGCAGTTAAAATCTCAAAACCTTCAGCTGCAAATTTGGTTTGATACATTTTAATAAGCAAGGAATCATCTTCAACAATTAAAATTCTAGCCATAAAAATCATCCTCTCGAACTTGTCGAGACCTGCCTGCCTACAGGCAGGGATCTTTCTAAATTATTAGATTTATTACAAAGGTCAATCTAACGGTTTTCTACCCTCTTGTCAATAAATATAGGGTTAGTTTTTCTTAGTAAGGGGCAACTCAAACCAAAAAATGCTCCCCTTTCCCATCTCAGAACTAAAACCAATTTTCCCATCAAATTTTTCAACCAACAGCTTAGTGATATACAGTCCTAATCCAGTCCCCATAGCTTTACCAGCACTAGACTCTGCTCTAAAGAATTTGCTAAACAGTTTTTTCTGCTCTCCCTCGGACATTCCATAGCCGGTATCAGCAACTTCTAGTCGCACAGTTGTTTTAGTCGGTTGCAAGAGCGCAATGCTAATATCTCCCTTGTCGGTATATTTAATGGCATTGCTGACAAAATTGGCCACCACTTCATGAATCCGATCTTTGTCCACCCAAACACTATCTTTAATCCCATTTGGAATCTGTAATTTGATACGTAAATCCTTAGTCTCAGCATCAAGGTTAAACTCGTCAAAGACTGATCGCGCCACATCACGCAACCTAACTTTACCCATTTCATAGACTAACCGTCCTTCTTCAATTCGCGACACATTGAGCATATTATTAACCAGTCGGACTTCCCGCTCTGCCCCTTCCACCGCCCCTTGAATAAAGTCTTTAACCTTGCTATTGACCGAACCTCCATCTCCATCCAAAACCATAGACAAATAGCCTTTGACTGCAGTTAGCGGCGCTCGAAGCTCATGAGCTGCTACTGAAAGAAACTCATCTTTGCGTTTATCAAGCTCTTTGAGTTTTTGATTAGCCGTTTCTAAATTTGTGGTTGCTTCTTTGATTTTAACTTTTAATTTTTCACTAAATTGCTGAATCTCTTCAAATTGCCTGGCGTTTTGGATGGCAATTGCCAGCTGGGGAGCTAAGATTTGCAACACTTTAATATCATTGCCTGTTAAAACATCTCCTGATTTTTTATTGCCCAAAACTAAAGCTCCCACTAAACTATCCTTAGCTCTTAGATACATTAAAACGCCCAAATTATTAGTTCTCATAAATTGTTTGAGAGAACTTTCTGGCAATTCATCATAGATACATATTTGCTTTCTACTTCTTAAGAGAAGTCCAAGTTGTTGATTACCTGGTTGAACTTTGGCAGCAATAAAGTCATGGCCAATAATGCGGTCAAGACTGAGATGGCCATTTTCTTTAAAAAGAAGCAATGAATAAAATTCCAGATGGATATTTTCTTCCAAAAGAGCAAAAACCCGCTCTCCCAGTTTGGTCAAATTTAGAGTTGAACTTAAAGTTTTAGAAAGTTTGCTCAACAGCGCATCAGAATCATAATTTTCTTTGAAAAAGATATTTTCAGTTATTTGCTCCAAAAACCTACGAATCGGCTGAATAGTATAGGCAATAATCAGGGCTAAAAAGGCAGAGATTAAAAGCTGATTCCCATCAACGTGGGTAGGCAAAAGCAAGTTGCCAATCAAAAATAGTCCAATCGTATAAAAAGCTACGACCAATAATGTTAGCAAGGTATAAGAAACTGTTCGCGCTAAAACCAAGCGGATATCCATGAGCCGATGTTTTAGGATAGCATAAGCTGTTGCAATACTAAGCCCAATACCCACAGCCGTACTAAAGGGAAATGTTCTGGTATCTTGTAAGATAAAAGGTAAAACTACATCAATAATCGTAGCCCCAAAAGCCCAGGTAAAAATACCAAAAAACACATACTTAAGCTGTAAACGCTCTAAGCTGGTAAGTTTAAAGTAGGTACTGCGCCAGTTATAAATAGCCCAAAACATAAAGGTCCAAGCCGCAACTAACCATGAAAGATAAGACAAGGGATTGTATATAGTTTGCAACCCTTTGCTTGGATCATTGACAACATCACGAATCCATAATTGATTCACCAGTAAAAAGCTAATAAAAATTAAAAATAAAATAGTATAAGCAATTGCAAGCCAATGAGGTTTTTCCGATATTTCTCTAGGAAAAACATATGACAAAATCAGCAAACCGATGGAAATAAAAGAGGCCGAAAAATAGGTGGCCTTAATCCAAAAAACACTAGTAAAAACCAAGGGATACTGGTAAAAAAACAGACAAATTGACCAGACTACAAACCAAAAGGCGATAAAAAAGAAGGCTTGATTGGCCCGTTTATTTGGGTTTCGAGCTATAACCAAAAGACCTAAAATGAGATTGAGAGCAGCTGGTATCAGGCAGGCTGCCAAAATAATTGGCGAATACATTGCCTAAATATGGTAGCAACTTGGGGCTTAAGCAACAAGATTCAAGTTTAAGCGGCTTTTTGAGACATAGCTGCTTGACAAATTTTTTCCATTTTTATTTTATCCTTTGAAGCTATGACCACCATAAGTAGTGGATTATAAATTTTATATCTTTCAGCCAAAGTTGGATCAGCAACTAGTTTATCTAAAGCTTGGAACATTTCTTCTAGATCTTTAAAGTGTTTATTCTCTCCAACGGATCTCAACAATCCTTTTTCAAGCAAACCAGCCGCTCTTACTCTATTTCTTTTAATAATTGCCAACATTAGCGCTAAATCAACTCTTGAAGTTGAAAATTCTCCAACCTCATTCATGTTGGTACTATCAAAATTAACAGCAAGTCGATAATCTTCCTTTTCTTTTAAAAGAGGAACTATCTTGGCAATATTATGAGCATCCCATCTACCCCCACCTACCTGCTCCGCTGCTTTTTCTCCTTCTAAATCAGGTAAGTCTTCTCGCCAGGCATCTATAAAAACATCTCTGAGGGCAAGAATATCAGCTAATTCCTTTTTTAGCTCATTTACCTCACCAGCTTCTGCTTCTGACAAATTTTCTGTGGATATATTTAGCAAAGCTTCTGTTTCTGGAACAGGCTGGATAGCCCAAGGTACCACAATAGTACGTCCATCTTCTAAACTTACTCTAGTTAGTTTTTGTTGGTGATTATTAGGATACCCTGGAAAGACTATGTTAGTAACCCTATCTGCATCGTAGACATCTTTTCTTAATTCCAAATGAGCAGTACATACTTCTCCGGTTGAAGTTTGTTGCCAAGATTCATCAATAACCCAACATAAACCAGTTTCTTCCCCACCAATAGGAATTCTCTCCATGGTAAGCTCTTCGTTGTTTATATCTATGGGAGCATGTAATACATCTGTAGCAACAATAATGCCATTTTCTTTCGTTGCTTCTTCTAGAACCTTAACCGCAATCTCTGGACTATGTAGATATTGAATAAATAAAGACCCAATAGATAAAGCTTGGGGAGTTTGCTCTTCTAATCCTTCATGAACTACTGTCCCAGTAGCCCAATAATTTTCCTCTTCAAAAATTCCAGTCAATGCAGCTCCCGCTTTCCTGGTAGTTTTATCTTTTTCAATAGCATGAATAATTTTTAGTCTTAATTCTTCTGGGATTTGAGTCCAAACAACCGCAAAAGAGGCCCCTATATCATTAATTTCATCTTCACTGTCAATCACTCCAGCTGCTTGCAGTAGTTCTAATGGCTCACGGTAAAAAAAAGGCAAATATTCTTTTTCTTGACCAAGACATTTTATCCGCAAAATCTCCCCAAAATAAATAGCCTTCGCTGCATCTGGGTGAGCACCCCCTTCTATTAATTTTCCGATTATTGTTTGTGCATTGTCTTTAAGAACACTCAAGACTTTTGCAATAGACTCACCAGAAAATCCTATGGAGTCAGTTGTTTCTTCTGCTTCTGAAACTAACTCTAAAAGAGGAGTACTAAAGGTTGTTTCATCTCTTTCTCTTAGATCTGGCATATGTTTCTTTCCTGGGCAGGAAGGATGTGTAATTTTATAATTTGTTTTTACCATAAAAAAACTGACTAAGCATCAGTTTTTGATAGTTTGATTATATTTGATACTATTTGAAAAACCATACAGCGTAGTTGTGTAGCTTATAATTAGACCAGTTTTTGGCATAAAAAGATAGTACGCAAGACCGATAGTTTTGGCAAGAGACAAAAAAACTGGGCTTAACGCCCAGTTTTAATATAACTCAAAAGATTTTTTGAATTTGTAATTTGCTATTTAGAATGTTCGGCTTTTACTCTTCTTCCTCAGTTTTAAGGCTATCAAAGTAAGCTTCAAGCTCTTGTTCGACTTTTTCCCAATTACCTTGTTCTTCCCGGATAGCTTTAAACACTAGCCGAAAGTCAATCAGGATGGATTTGTCGGTTACAATCATTTTTTGAGACATATGTTTCTCCTTTTATTTGACAAGTTTAGATTAAACTTGTCATCCTAAACACCTCTAATTTGATGTAACAAATCAGAAAGTCGAAGGATTTTCTTTATTTGTATCCCACAGGTTTTGCTGAAAGAACCACTCCCAAACTAATCCGGTGATTCTGTTTGTCAAGTGATTCAATGTAGACATCAACTTTGTCACCAACTTTAATATCCAAATCTGATGGGATTTTAGAGATATGAATTAGGCCTTCAATACCTTTTTCAATCTCGACAAAAGCTCCAAATGCCGCCAGTCTGGTGACTGTCCCTTTAGCCTTGCTATCAACCGGATAGTTGGTGGCAATCTGCTCCCAAGGATCATCACTTAAGCGTTTGACTGACAAGTTGAGCTTACCGGTATTTTGATCAATATCCATCACTTGAACATCAATCACATCGCCAACTTTATAGAGTTTAGCCACATCATTGACTTTTTCCCAGGAAATTTCACTGATATGGACTAAACCATCCAGAAAACCTGCATCTTTATTCTTTTCGTCAAGGATAACTCGGACAAAAATTCCAAACGGCATGACACCGGAAACTTGACCTTTATAGGTACCACCAACTTTGACCTCAGATAGTAGTTCTTGCTGTTTGTCTAAAATGTCAGACTCAGACACAGCTTTTTCAGAGAAGATTAAACGATTTTTTTCGCGGTCAACTTCAATGACTTTAGCTTTAAACACTTTGTTATATAGTTGGTCGAGCTTGCCTACCCACTGGCGACCAAATTGAGAAACTGGAATAAAACCGCGGACATTCATAAGTCTGGCAATCATACCGCCTTTATTAATATCCAAACCTCGAACTTCGACTTCCTCCCCTGTTTCCATGTATTTCTCAAATAATTTCCACTTCCAGTCATTAGCAGCTTTTAAAAGCGACAACAGGATTTGACCTTTATCATTTTCCGGAGCAACTACCGTAGCTAAAACCGTATCACCAACATTTAAAAAGTTGATGTAGTCCTCAACCCACTCCATTTCCCGTTCAACTAAAATACCTTCGGTTTTAGCACCAATATCAAAAAATACCGATTTCTTGTTTTTGTCTGAAATAGTAGCGGCTACTTCCTGACCTTTTTTAAGTCCTACAATTTGGTAGCCGGTTTGTTCCAGCAGTTCCTCCATGGAATCAGGTTGTTTTTTCAGCTCTTTTAAAGGCTGTTTTTTCTTAGCTTCTTGTAGAGAATCAGCAATCACTACTCGAGCTAAAGTTTCATTGGTTTTATTCTCTGAAGGAGAGGCAGCTTTTTTACCGTCTTCAACGGCAGGCTCTTCAGTTTTAACGGGTTTTTTAACTGTAGTTTTTTTAGAAGCTTTCTCAGTTTTTTCAGTCTTAACTGGCTTAGCTTTAGCCTTTAGCTCAACTTGTTCCTCCTTTTTTTGAGTTTTAGCAGTTTTAGCACTAGTCTTTTTTGGCATACAATAAAATTCCTTTCTAATTAAGATGTGATTTGTTGGCAAAAAATTGTCATGCTTTAACAAATCAATAAACCACCAGCTTAGTTTCAATAGTAATAAAATACTAAGACCCTGATGGTACCAAGTAGTATTATACCAAAATAGTTAGAAGGTGAAAGCTAAAGCGCGTGATTGAGAAAAGCCAACACTCCATCCAACACTGAGCGCAGTAAAGGAATTGAGGCTGGCAGTAGCAGAATAAGCAAGATAATCCAGATAAAATTACGTTTAACTAGATCAATTACTAAAAGCACCACCGCTATAATAATAATTAAAGAAACCAAAGGCTGAATACTGCCTGGAAACAAGGTTAAAAAGCGATCATAGAGAGCTGTCAATTCATCCAGAATCATAGTATTAAATTAGCATAATTAGGCTTAAGAATCAATAAAACCCGCTTATCGCGGGTTTATCTTTTATTTACCCTGTTCCGGCTTCGACCTATTTTCTCACCCAGTTGCCCGGGCAATATCGTCGGCGCTGAGGCGTTTAACGACTCTGTTCGGAATGGGAAGAGGTGGGACCACCTCGCTCCAGAAACCGGAACAGGATAAATAAACTGACAAGTTTGATAAACTTTTTTAGATCAAACTTGTCATCCTGAGAATATCTGTTTTTGATGTGACAAAAACAGAATTCGAGGGATCCCCCATATGTTCAAGATGAACTATAGAAGATTCTTCGCTTCGCTCAGAATGACACTATAAAAGTGCAGTTCTCTGAAAAGTGAATAGAAGTTTTACGTAAGCTCTTTTAATAGCTTTGCTATTGAAAAGCACTTATCTCTTTATTGATCTATACGTTTCTGCTTGGCTTAAGACATTACTGCCCTTACACCTGCAGTCGTTATACCTGGTATTCTGCCAGGGATCTCTCCTCCACTGAAGTGGAGATGGATTCCTTATCTTGGGATGGGCTTCCCGCTTGAGATGCTTTCAGCGGTTATCCAACAAGTAATGTAGCTACCCAGCAATGCTGCTGACGCAACAACTGGCACACTAGGGATTACCTCACCCCGGTCCTCTCGTACTAGGGGCAAATTCCCTCAAGAATCCTGCGCACACACCGGATAGAGACCGAGCTGTCTCACGACGCTCTGAACCCAGCTCACGTAGGGTTTTAATGGGCGAACAGACCAACCCTTGGGACCTTCTCCAGCCCCAGGATACCCTGAGCCGACATCGAGGTGCCGAACCGCGCCGGCGCTATGGACGCTCGGGCGCGACTAGCCTGTTATCCCCGGGGTAGCTTTTATCCGATAAGCTCCGTGTGTTCCACAACACAACGGAGGATCACTATGACCGACTTTCGTCCCTGCTCCACTTGTAAGTGTCACAGTCAAGCATGCTTTATGCCATTACACGTACACTGCGATTTCCATCCGCAGCAAGCATACCTTTGTGCGTTTGCGGTACGATTTAGCAAACCACCTCCCCAGCGAAACTGCCCGCCAAACACTGTCCCTGACTCTGTAAAAATCATAGGTGAGAATTACCTAATCTCAAGAGCGGTATTACACTGATGGGATATACCCGAAGGTATATTCCTCCCGCCTATTCTCGACAATGAAAGTAAATAATTCAATGTCAGACTGCAGTAAAGCTCCACGGGGTCTTTTTGTCCTGGTGTATGTAGGCCGCATCTTCACAGCCATTGCATTGTTCGCCGAGTCGACGGTCAAGACAGTTTTCAAGTCGTTGAGCCTTTCGTGCGCGTCGGAACTTACCCGACAAGGTACTTCGCTACCATAGAACAGTTATAGTTACTGCTGCCGTTCACCGGGGCTTAGATGAGAGGCGAGACACTTGCGTGACCACCCCCGCACGTGACCTTCCGGCACTGGGCAGGTTTCAGCCCGTATACATAAGCTTTCGCTTTTGCACAGACCTGTGTTTTTGTTAAACAGTCGCTTGAAATTCATTTACTGGGCCCCGCCTATGGCGGGGGGGACATCTCCCAAAGTTACGTCCAGTTGATTTGCCGAGTTCCTTAACCATCGTTCTCTCGCTCGTCGTTGGTCTACTCGACCTTTCCACCTGTGTCGGTTTGCGGTACGGACAAAGAACCTACACTTTAGAGGCTTTTCTCGGAGGCTTAAACGGTTCAAGTTCACCCCGCAAAGCGGGACTTCCCCCACAGCTTAGGTCAAAACGCCTTGGCGGATTTACCAACCAAAACTACCTTGCTGCTTAGACCACAATTCAATAAGTGGCTTGAGCGTTCACACCTCGTCACCCCATCAGTATAGTAAGTTCCTTGGTACAGGAATATCAACCTGTTGTCCATCGGCTACGCAATATCGCCTCGCCTAAGGGCCGACTAACCCGTCCCTGACGAACATGGGAACGGAAACCTTGGAAATTCGACGGAAAAGATTCTCACTTTTCTTTCGCTACTCGTACCGGCATTCTCACTTGTTGCCGCTCCAGCCAGTCTTACAACCAACCTTCGCAGCTGACAACAACGCTCCCCTACCACTCCGCATAAATGCGGAATTCCCATCGTCGGTATACTGTTTACCCTCGCTAAATTTTCGGCGCTCTCCATCCAAATCGACCAGTAAGCTGTTACGCTATTTTTAAAGGATGGCTGCTTCTAAGCCGACCTCCTGGCTGTCTGAGATGAAAAACTTCCTTTCTGACTTAACAGTAATTTAGAGACCTTATACGGGGATCTGGGATGTTTCCCTTTCGCCCATGGAGCTTAGCCCCCACAGACTGACTCCCAAAGTAGCACCACTTGGTATTCGGAGTTTGGTTAGATGCCTAACCTTACGACTAAACATCCATCCAGTAGCTCTACCCCCAAGGGTGTGTGCTTCAAGGCTACGCCTAAACGTATTTCGGGGAGAACCAGCTATCTCCAGGCACGATAAGCATTTTACTCCGACCCACAAGTCATCCAAAGGTTTTTCAGCACCAACTGGTTCGGGCCTCCATCAACTGTTACATTGATTTCGCCCTGCTCATGGGTAGCTCGCCTGGGTTCGGGTCTGCCATGTACTACTAATTCGGGCTATTCACCCTCGCTTTCACTACGCTTTCATTTTGAAAAAATTTAAGCTTGCAGTACATGAGCAACTCACCGGTTCATTCTTCAATAGGCACGAGATCATCCCGATAAATCGGGACTTTCTCTGTTTGTTAGCAAACAATTTCAGGATCTATTTCACTGGGTCTTCCACCCTTCTTTTCACCTTTCCCTCACGGTACTCGTTCGCTATCGGTAGTTCCAAGTATTTAGCCTTACACTGTGGTCAGCGTAACTTCCTCCCGAAGTTTACCGTCTTCTGGAGTACTCAGGAATCTCCTAGAGTTTGTAATACTTTTAAATACAGGGCTGTCACCTTCTGTGGCCAGTCTTTCCAGACGTGTTTTTCTAGTCTTACAAATCCCACATTGGAGTCCTACAACCCCCCGCCAAAGGCGGGGTTTGGGCTGTTCCCTCTTCGCTCGTCGCTACTAAGGGAATCTCATTCGATTTTTTTTCCTCTGGGTACTTAGATATTTCAGTTCCCCAGGTTCCCGTCCTTCACCACAAGGATGAAGGACCAGTTGTGTTACCACAACCGAGGTTTCCCTATTCGGATACCACCGGGTCATAGGTTGTTGGTACCTTACCGGTGCGTTTCGCCACCAACCGCGTCCTTCTTCGGCTTGAAACTCCTAGGCATCTATTGTTTGCTTTAGCAAAAAAGAAAAGTGCTAAATTTCAATAGCAAATAGCTATTAATAATTTGCCTACACTCTTCTATTCACTTTTCAAAGAACTAAAACATGAGCAACGCTTCGATTAAACACCAGTTGTCCTCAATTTGTTCTCAATGTTTCTAGTTACTTTAGAAACTAGTAGCTAGCAACTAAACAAGTTACCAATTACTAATCTCTAAGTTGTGGATCTAGGAGAGTCGACTTGCCTGCCGGCAGGACTCCTGTTTAATCATGTGGACCTAGCCGGGCTCGAACCGGCCACCTCATCGTTGCAAACGATGCGCTCTACCAGATGAGCTATAGGCCCTTTGTTCCTGTCCCGACTATCCTAACTTCTAAATTAAAAGTGCTAAAACTAAAAAAGTCTCCTTGAGGAGACTTTGCAAAAAACAGATATAAACTCAAATCAAAACCGCCAATGGGCAAAAACTGAAAAATAATGGCTAAGGATTTTATTGATTGTTTGAGTTGTACTCATGTTTTAATTAGCTCCTAAAAGGCAAAGAGTATTGTAACAGATAGTATTCAGGCAAGTCAAACGGGAGTTTTTGAAATTATTTTGGTGGGCCTGCCCGCCGAAATCTGTCCCACTCTGCTAAAAACTCCGTGAGGGACACCCTTCGCATCTATTCCCAAAACTATATGGTTAATTAAGGTGGCTTGCCACTCCGTAGTTCTTGATTATTAAATCAAGAACGAAGGGTGGGTGATCTTGGAGTCGAACCAAGGACCTCAGTCTTATCAGGACTGCGCTCTAACCAACTGAGCTAATCACCCATTCACAACCGTTTATTTTACCATTTTTTTCTTAGTTACCAACTAGCAGCTGCAAGCAGCTTCTTTGAACACATTTTTTCTTGAGAAAACATTCAGTTTAGATGTTAGAAAATATTTTCCAAATTTTAGAAAAAATTATCAGGATGTAAACTTGCGACTTTGCCGATTGAACATATACCTGCCTAGGTTAAATAGGGTTTCCAGACCATACCTAGTTGAGGCCATAAAATTGGCTGAGGAGGCTTCTGGGAAGTAGCGCACCGGCACAGGAATTTCCCCTATCTTAAGATTGTTGGCTACTGCCGAAATCAGAAGTTGCTGGTCAAAGACAAAATTGTTGGACATCCGCATAAAGGGAATTTTTCGCAAGGCTTTAGCTGAGTAAGCCCTGAAACCAGTATGGTACTCAGATAAGTTCAGTCCTAGGAAAATATTTTCCGAAATGGTCAAAAAGCGGTTGCCATAGTACTTCCACCATGGCATCCCCCCAGCCAGTACCTCTGCCCGACTTCGGACTCGGGAGCCTAGCATAATATCAAAGCGGCCTTGAACAATTGGTCTGATTAATTCTTCGGTTAAAGTTGCGTCATATTGGTAATCAGGATGAATCATGACTACAATATCCGGCTTTTTCTTAAGGGCTTCCCAGTAGCAGGTTTTTTGATTACCACCATAGCCTAGATTGGCTGGGTGGGAAAAAACCGATAAGCCCATTTTTTGGGCAACTTTAATGGTTTTATCAGAAGAGCCATCATCAACCAAAATAATCTCGCTAGCTATCCCAGGCGGAATATCTTTAACCGTTTTTTCCAGGGTTTTAGCTGCATTGTAGGCCGGCATAATGACTACTACTTTTGCTTTTTCCTTAGCCATAATATTAGCACTGTAAAAGTAACTCCTAGTAAAGTCAATAAAGAAACCAGGTCAACTACCTGCCGCCAAGAGGTATTAGTAAAAATAGCGACAACATGGTGTTTGCCTTGATTCAGACTCACAACTAAACGGCCTTGTTCTTGATTAAGGGTCTGAGCTTGCTCATCTACTTTAATTTGCCAACCTGGATAGTAAGCTTTTTTAAGGCCTAGTTTAGCTCCATCAGAAGCCACCTGGGCAGTAAAACTAAGTTGATTTGATTTATTGTAAACATCGCTTGTCTGTGCCTGACCAGATAAAACTTGTACTAACGGATCTTTTTGGGACAAATTTTGGTCAAATTCCTTGGGGCGATAGTCTTCATATTGATTACTGGTTTCAGTACTAGCAAAGTAGTCACTATCTGGCATAAAGGTATATTGATTAACCCGCAAATGATGCCGATTGCCTACTAGCGCCAAGGCAACTATTCCAATCACGCAAAAGGTTTGCAACCACTTTTTAGTTATAATCTGTACAATAACGGTAATCAGTAAAGCTGCACTAAACGTAGTTACTTCTAGAAATTTCCAAGGTAAATCAATAGCTACTACTTTGCTTAAAAAATCAAAAAATGGTTCTCCACTTGGTAACATAAGCATAATAGCTATCCCAAAAACCAACAAGCTATAGACTAAAATCAGTAGCTGTTGGAAACCAAGGGTTATAAAACTTTTCAGCTTTGATCTAACTAAAAACAACAAGATAGTAGTAAAAGCTAAGGCTGCTATACCCCATTGCGCGTAACCAACTTGAAATGACATCATATCATCGGCTGTACCTGGCATAGAAAAACCATAGAGCCAAGTGCTGCGCAATAGCTGGGTAAAGGTCACAAAATGGTCTTTGTAGTAGGCTCCCAACACATCCGACACAATGGTAAATTTGCGCTCATAAAAAGCTGGAAACCAATAGTACGCCGTCAAACCCAGACTTAGCAAACCAGAAACTACCGTTGTGCCTATGTATCGCAATTTACTTTTACTTTTTAAAAGCCACAATAAAAACCAAAGTAGCAGAGGAAAAATAAAGAGCACCAACGTCATGCTGTGAGATAAAACCATACCTGTAATCCCTAAAGCTAAAACTAATCCCCATTTAATTTGTTCTTTTATTTTTTTACTATGGCTTAATTCAAACAGCCCTAGAAACATTAAAGGGGCAAATATAAAGGTAAAAGCTTCTCCTAAAGCTGCTCGGACAAAGATATCGACAAAACGGTACGGCGCCCAAAGGTACACCATACTGCCGGTAAAAGCCGCAATTTTGCTTTTACTAAGCCGCAGTAGCAGCCAATACATGGTCAGACTTGAGATTACAAAGCTAGCAATAAAGGCAAACTTAATGGCTCCAGCCAAACTGTGAAATAGCAGGTACCAGATTTCAGCAATCCAAAATGGCAAACGGTAGGTAAAGATAAATAAGGGATAACCATAACTATCTAAAGCATTACCAGCCCAACGGACTGGAAACTGGCCATCAACTAAGCCTTGATGAAAATAAACCAAGCGCATAATTTGGTGGCCACCATCATGGCTAGTATAAAAACCTGGATGAAACAGGGCTTTGACCGCAAAGAGAGAGAAGATAATAAGTAAGATTGGAAAAAGATAAGACTTAATTTTGATCATAGGTTTTGACTTTTTCTATCATTGCAATTGTTTGCTCGGCTAGCTTTTGCCGACTAGATTCATAATTACCAGCTGGTTGACTGGCTCGTGCTTGACCAAAGATGAGCTTGGTTTCATAGCTTAAACCATCAACTTTAATACTAAGAATTTGGGCGCCTATGTGTTTGGCTATCATTACCCATTCAATATCAGAAACACACGAAGCTTCACCTTGGGCTGTCTGGGTAATAATTTGGGCAATAGTTCTGTCAAAAGCATAACAACCTGCTGTAACATCAAGTTTCACTCCTAATTCTCGAGAAATAGCTTGATTAGTTAATGCTTCTGGTTCTTGCTGCCAAATGGGATGACTTTGCCATGCTTTAACTGTCCGACCAATTACTAAGAATTGATTATTTAGGTTTTTACATTGCTGTAATACTTTTTCCAACTCTTGAGGGTACTGGTCTAACCAAAATAATAAGCGGTCTAAATCAATATGAAAAAAGGTTTGAGCCTGGCTTTGTAAACCCGTTTCAAGAGCTCGCCTTCGAGATAGACTGCCTTTTCCAGTTAGTGTCTTCTGGTATGGAATTTTTAAATGATCTAAAAGATTTAACAAGTTAGAGTTTGTAGCATCAGTCACCGCAATAGCAATATCAGGAAACAAGCTTTTAATAGTTTCAGCGTGTTTTTGTAAAAAAACTGTACTCGTATCACCAACTGGATCATGAAAAGTAGAAACTTCACAAATTGCCACCATAACTTGATTGTAACAAAAAACCACCCTGAGCATAGTCGAAGGGTGGTTCTAGATTTCAAACATCTCAAAAGATGAGAAAGTCAGATGTGGAAGAAACGTCGTTAATGCTTAGAGTTTGTCCAAAAATGTTTCGTCATGATTGCTCATGATCGGGAAACCCCGCGTGAGTGGGGTTACCACAAACTCCTTAGAAAGGAGGTGATCCAGCCGCACCTTCCAGTACGGCTACCTTGTTACGACTTAGTGCTGATCGCTGAGTTTACCTTAAACGTCGTCAGCCTTG
>JAAZOH010000041.1 GCA_012797845.1 Candidatus Beckwithbacteria bacterium | reverse complement strand
GCATGAATACTAGATGGTAAAGCAACCTATGCTTGGTATGAGCACCCATCCAATATTTGAGTCCCATACCAGAAATTATGCCAGAACTAATCTTTCACCTCTAGTCTAAAGACTAGGGATTAATGAGCGGTATCATTTAAAATGAAAAAGCTAAGAATTACAGTAATAGCTACTCTAATATTAAAAAGAGGAGACATAACTGAAACATCTAAAGTTTTTAAGGCTATAAGATAAAGAGTTTCTCCGATTACAGTCGCCAAGGCAGCAAAAATAATATATGGCCACGACACTGCTAATCTCCCACCATATAAATAAGCGATTACAGACATAATAATGCTACTAAAAAGTATGGAAAAAAATGAAAATTGATAAGAATTTTTAATTTGATATTTACCAATAAGTTTGGCGGTAATAGTATATAGGCCATAGGTAACAGAGGCTACCCATGCAAGTATAATGGGTGACATATATATTGAGGTTTGAAAATTTACTATAGTAGATGTGTGCGGAAGGGGTGAGATTCGAACTCACGGGCCAGTAAACTGGCACGGTTTTCAAGACCGTTGCGATTGACCGCTCTGCCACCCTTCCGAAATCAGAAGTATGAATTTTGAATCAAGAATTATGAAGGGGGCTCAAAACCATTATTCATAATTCATGCTTCATGATTCTTTTGTATTATATCTTATCTTGCGAGCGTCAGAGCCCAGATTTTGCTTGCTCCCAGTTTTTTCAAGATTCGAGCACAAGTCTGCATAGTTGAGCCCGTTGTCCACACGTCATCGACCAGTAAAATCTGTTTGTCTTTCAGTGGTTTAGAGCTTATTTGTAAAACTTTACCAGAAGCAAAAAAAGCATTTTTGATATTTACAGCTCTTTCTTTTTTAGATAGTTCTGATTGCGGTTTGGTATTAACGATTCTAATAAGTATTTGTTTGGAAAATGGCAAATCGTAATATTTAGCCAGGGTTTTACCAATTATCTCAGCTTGATTAAAGCCTCTCTGTTTTTGTTTAAACTTATGTAATGGCACCGGAATTACAATTGGTTTTTGCTCCAAATACTTTTGAAGTCTTTGATACTTTGGTTTTTGCAGGTACAACAAATATAGCTGGATAATTTTATCAAAAAAAGCCCAGTAGTATCGATATTTAACTGATTTAATCACTTTTTGGATTACGCCCTTATACGACCAAATTGCGACCAAACCGTCAAGGTTACCTTTACACTTACTGTGTTTTTGGCCATACAGACTAGTTTGCAAACAAAAAGGACAGATCAACTGTTCCTGCTCATGAATTTGAGCTAAACATTTGGAGCACAAAACTTCAGCAAACTTACCACAAGAAAGACAGGTAGGTGGAAAAAGGAAGTCAAGAAAAAAATTGCTAAGCTGCATAGTATTATCCAGTGTAGCAATTTTGTGGAGATGGAGGGAATTGCACCCTCGTCTGATTGTGTTACTAAAAACTTTCTACACGCATAGCTTGTTAAGATACTAGCAAGGTGAATAACAAGCAATTCATAGCTTGCTAGTTTGGTCAAAAGTTTCGGGCTAGCTGACCAGACTAGTCTTACACCTGAAGTTTGTTTTCACCCTAGCTCGACTCCCTCAGGAAAAGTGAGCTAAGATGTCCTAAACCAAATTAAGCTGCTAGAGCAAAAGCTGGTGTTCGGAAACCAAAGTCAAAAGCTGAATTAACAGCATCTTTAGCCTTATCAGCTAAAGTTCGACCTCGATTTGTGTTGACTTGTTTATCAGCACTTATTTTTTTAAATCTGTTTAACGACAACTATTTAATGTCGGCGTGCCAGTTTTTAATGAGCAAAACCATCGATTCTAAACATCCCCATATATACATAAAACAATATGTAATATCGCACTTATTATACTTTGTTTGTCAATTTTTTACATACAACAACACACTATAATTGACGTACAATGTATTGTGTGTAAATGATAAATATTTTTATTTTTTATTATGGAATCTCAGAGTGCAAAATTTCCCGTTGATTACACCTAATCAGCAATGAAAGATGTTGTAACAAAAAATAATACTCCCAATATGGCTCAAACAGAGGACAGAAGGGGCAATTTATTAAGCTTAATTAAACCAGTTCTTGTGCATGACTTTAAAGGAAAAGGGCCTTTTATAATCCCAGACACAGACATTCAAGTTTTAGAAGTTATTCATAATGGAAGTTTTGGGCTAAAATGCAGAATCATTGAACCAAGTGGAAAAGAAAGGATTGTTAGCGCTGCATTTCTTATGCAATTTTTTAAGTAATAGTCTTTAATATTTTTTGAGCTTCCCGATCCAAATCCTGCTCTTTTATTTTCTGTTTTTTCTGATGCTGTTTTTTACCCCGCGCTAAGGCAATTTCTACTTTAACTTTATGGTGTTTGGTGTACATAGCTGTTGGCGCTAGAGTCAAATTACTACTTTCCATTTTTTTAGTCAAAGATAATAGTTCGCTTTTGTGCATTAAAAGTTTTCTGATCCGATTCGGTTCTTGCTCATCCTGATTGCCCGCAAATTTGTAAGGAGAAATAGTGGCATTGATTAAAAACAGCTCTCCACCCATTAAGCGCACATGGGCCTGGGCCAGAGATACATGACCAGCCTTAGCACTTTTGACTTCGGCTCCAGTTAACACAATTCCAGTTTCAAACCGGTCCAGCAGCTCATAGTTAAATCTAGCTTTACGATTGATGATTTTCATAAATTATTTCCGCATATTTCCTGTATTATTTCTGCAGGTCAATTCCATATATCTTATCATCTAGACCAAGCAGGATTTTGCCCAAGTTTTCTGAAACCGTGATAGTATCAATTTCTTGGATTTTATCCCAAAGATATTGCCCCACATATTCTCCTTGTTTAGAAATAACCACAATTCTATTGTTAGCCTGATCTAAGATATAAAGGTTTTTACAGTCTTCATCTGTGATAATTCGCTGTGGGTTTTTAAGTGGCACATCTAAACTAAAACTAGGATAGTAAGCATCCCGCAAACCCATTGTGTACTGCTCAACTCCCCCATCAGCTCGTAGTAGCCAAACCGAGCCATCAATCGCAAAATCATTAATTTCCTGTAAATCTTGCTCCTGCGAGAAAAAGGCATCTGGTTCAGCTAAACTATCTTTTATGCCTCGAAAACGCCAAAGTTGGCCCAAGTTTTTGTCTAATACATACACGTTATTGCTATAGCCTAATATTTGATCAATGGTGATTTTGCTGAGGCGAAAGCTTTGCAACTGCTTCCCGCTTTGTTTATCAATAATTTGAATTTTACTATCTGAGGCTAAAAATACCCAAGCCGGAATTGAAGCCAAAGTTGTATCGGTAAAAACTAAATCTTTACCAGCTAAAATTTTAATAGCCTTACTCTCAACATTAAGTAAGGCTAAAACTTGATTATCTTGATCAAGTAATACTAAGTCATCTTCGGATAAAGACATTTGCGAGAGTGAAAAGCCATCCCGAAACAGACTAAGATCATAAAAGATTTCCGGTTCTCTAACTTGATGTTGTCTAGCAACTTGAGCATAAGCTTCGTCCAATTTTTCCTGCAAGCTCTTGATTTGAGTAGCTTGGTCTGTGTTTTGCTCATATTCTTCTAAAATTTGTTTGGCTTCATTAAGGAGAGTTTTAGCCCTGTTGGGATTAAGGTTTTGTAAAGAGGTGGCTTGATTGAGCTTATAGGTAATTGCCTCTGCTAGCTGTTGCTCTTGTTTTTCTTGATTAAATTGCATTTTTTTGCAATAACCCAAACCTAAACTACCTCCAAGCAAGAGTAAAAATAAAAAAGCTATTCCTAAAGCTATCCGGCGTTTTTTGGAAAAAGTTCCTTGGCGCTTTGATATATAGTTTGTTTGATCAAAAAGCTTATATTTAATATCTTGAGGATTAAACCGCAATTTTGTAAGATTGGGAATTTTAGGAAAAGAAGGTGGAGTCTTGCTCAAATATTGCACAATGCCTCCTATTTTTGAGGAATCATGACCAAGTATTTTGGCCAGCTCTAGCCATGAATTGCTGTGCAAAGCTAATTGAATATGCTGAGTAGTAAGTTTTATAAAATCGCTCGTACCCCAAAGTAATGTATCGCCTGTCATAAATTCCCCACTTAAACCCATTGGACTCATTGGCAACTGACTAAGCTTTTGATTCCGATACAGTAAAACCTGAAAATGGACATCTCCAAAACATTGTAAGGTTGTGGGTTTTTTATCTTTTTTAATAGCCAGTAAACAAATCGGTTTGGCTAGTTTTTTGACAAGATTTTGATAAAAAATAGTTAAGTTCCCAGGTAAGTATTGGACTATCTCTTTTTGAAGATCTTCTGAACTAGGTACCAGTATTTGTTCTGTTTTACCAATCAAAAGCCAAACAAGCATAGAGGATTGATGAAGCTGTAAAAGTATTGTTTGCTGCTTAGATTGAACTTTAGTCAAATCGCTTTGACCAAAGAGATGAAAGACTATTTTGGGCATGAGATCGCTATGCTGAGTTATTACTACCTATTTATTGTATTACAACAATATGAGTGCTAAGAAGAAAACAATAATAACTAACATTAAATACAAATAGCCAACAATTTTAAGCGGAGCATCGATACTTCCATTAAGTGTAGCTGTCATGAGGTGAATTTGTCTGACGACAATAATTGAAAAGAAGGTAAACAACAGTAGCACAGCTAAGTAAATATACTTTACAACAAGCCAAACAGTGTCTGGTAGAATTACTGGATTTGCCATATTTAACGTACTCTCCCTTCAATTTTTTCTTGCTCTTCTTGTACTAGCAATTGATTTAATACTTTGACTACCTGAGCTGGTCTGGGTACAGCTTCAAACTCAAATTCAGTGATTTCAGCGGCAGTTTGAATATTGATCCAACCATAGTTAAAAACTGATTGCAGCAAGCCACCTTGAGTAAAAGTAACATCTTCAATTTTATCAATTTTACAATCAGAAATCCGTTTATAGACTAGAGAATAAAAATCCACATCAACTACTCGTTCGTCAGTAATAATATAAACATTAAAATACCAGGATAAAAAGTTTTCTAAAATATAGGCAATGACAAATAAATACCAGAACATAAAAGTTACCAATTGAAAACGAGTCGGTAGAAAAGAAAGTATACCCAAATAAGGTGCTATAAATGGAGCTAAAACCATAATAAAGCTAGTTACAATCCAGGAAACATTGGTGATAAAATGTCGTCTCAGCAACAAGATAATTTTTTCTTGATCTTCCTGAGTTTCAAATTTGACTTTAGTTGGGAAAGTTTTAAAGCCAGACAATACACCCGTTTGGATTTTAACTAATTCAGACTGGATATCCTTCAAAATCTGTTGACTTTGAGGCTGGGATTTTTTAGCTTGACTGGTTGGGTTTGCTTGTTTAGCACTAGCAGAATAAATTTCCGGCATATCTAGACTTTATTGTAGCATAGGCTACTTCTTTTCAATGTTAAAAAGCCCTGATGTCAAATGAATAGCTCCGGGCGCCCGCAAATTAAAAACTTTATAAAATTTCTGACCATCAATAGGAACTGCGCCTCTATTGGTATTAAAAACAACTTGCGAGGTAGTACCATCTTCACTATAAGTAATTGACACCGAACTAATACTAGTTACCGCTCCCCCGTGGCCATTAGCTTCACTTTTAAGCTGATCCTTAGACCAAGTATCTGGGATAGCTTCACCAAAACAGCTCGAGTCTTCTTGAGATAAATGGCTTTGGCTTGATTCGTCACTACTATAAACAATAGCGGCATTAACAATATCTGCCATTTCCTCCTGAGATAACCAGGGATGTGAACGACCACAACTAGTTCCGCCGCGGGTTTTATACCAGCCTTTATAAAACCAGGGCGAATCGGCAATTTTTTCATAAGCATCAGATGTCCAACCTGACCGACCATTTTTAGTATCCCAAAAACCAGGAGTTGAATAACCATTAAAACTATATGATTCCTGATAACCACCAGAAGTAGAAGCATACCAAGCTGAAAAAGGCTGACCATTAGCCATCAAAACCCAACCACGAGTTGCATCAACTGCCGCTTCCCAGTTACCGCCTTTTGGTTCCGACTTAAAAACTTGACAAGATTCACTAGCACAAATTGAGCCAGATGATTGCATTCGGGCTAAAGCGTAACTCCGAGCTGCTACGGCTTGGGCTTTCAAAGCTTCCATACCGTTTTCATCACCCCAACTGCCAGGCATTTCATAGATCCGTTTAGCATAATCTTCAAGTGAGAAATTGCCATAACCTTCTACATTAATTTGAGTATTGGGATCATAATCTTTTTTGATTTCAACACCATTACCATAATATGCTTTCAAAATCTCCTCAACCAACTGACCCTCCTTGGCTCGACCAAAGGCTCCATACTGACTCATGCCTTTAAAATGAGGTGCTCCAAATGAAAAAGCTGCAAAAGCTGGTGAAAAGCCTGGGTTATAATCTGGTCTGGAAGCTGGATCATCAGCTAGAGGTACGTTACCAACTGAAATTTGGAAGGTTGCCGTTTTTTTGGCTAGCAGTTCTTTCTGTTTTTGAGTCAGTTCGGTAATCTTCTGAGATAAGTCTTCCTGATAAGCCCTAGCACCTTCAATTTCTCCTTTAAAAAAGTCAGTTTGGGTTGCTAGCTGTCCTCGCAGCTTCTCTAAATAAGCCTTATCATTTTCAACTTTTTGTTTATCTTTTTCTAAACTAGATAGGTCCCGAGAAATTTGAGCAATGATTTTTTTGTCTTCTTCAGTTACACTGCGACGGTAGCTTAGTTCTCTAGTCAGTTGAGAAGCGTTACTACTTGAAAAAAGCAGAAGTAGCTCGGGTGGTTGGCGCAAGCGTTTATAAAATTGTTCAACCCGACTAGTTAAAATTTGATACTGATGATCAAAGTCCTTTTCCCGCTGGTCAATACTGGTTTCTAATTTTTCAATATTGGCCGCAGCTTGAGCAAGAGAGGTTTGGATATTTGTAATTTTCTGTTCCAATCTGGTTACTTCTGCTTCTAAAGGTTTGGTTGCATCTTCGCTTTGCTGTTTAGCTTTTTCTAACTCCGCAATTTGCCGGGCAATGTCTTCCAGCTCATCAGCTTTGACCAGCTCCACATTTCTAAAGAGAAAACCACAACAAACAAAAATTGCAAACAATAAACAGAGGGTCTTTTTGCTTTTCAACATAAATTAACTATATAATACACTATAGAACTTTTGATTGACTCCAAATTATCATGAAGCTAAATAGTCTCACTATATTCATACGAATTTTGTTTTTTTATTGCTTGTTTTTGTTTATTTTTCAAGGTAATGCGTTTGCCGCATTACCCGATTGTCGAGATTTAAACTATATAACCATAGATAAAGATCTTATTATTTCTGGGCAAGAGAGTGAATTGATTTTTCAAATAATTTCTAATAGTCTTGATCCAGATGACCAATATTCTATTACAATTGAAGGTCATACA
The DNA here is from genome assembly GCA_012797845.1 of Candidatus Beckwithbacteria bacterium. Lineage (NCBI taxonomy): Bacteria > Candidatus Beckwithiibacteriota > Candidatus Beckwithbacteria bacterium. The sequence goes on along the minus strand of JAAZOH010000041.1, from coordinate 44,269 downwards.
TCTAATCCCTTCCACCCATCTCAAAACTTAAACGTCATTATTCATAGCGATGGAGATGGAGATAGTGCTTTTAGTAGACAAGGTGCTCTTGGAATTACCGAATTAGATAATGGAAATAGGTGGGTTACATTACATAATCTCACTACAGGTCTAGGTCTTTGTGAAATTTTTTACAAAATTGAAACCGATTTAGCTTTGCCCGACAATTGCGATATCACTCTTTCTCCCAGTGGTTGTATAGATAACAATAATACTTCTATATCTATATCTTCTAATAATCTAGTTGTTGATAACCAATCGTTTAATGGTTTGGTTGAAATTTATTTAAACAACACAAACATAGTCAAGGTTCAAGCACAAAACGGCTCTTTCTCAAGCACAATTAATATAAATGATTGGACACCATACTGGATTAATGAGAAAGAAAATGAGTTTGCCATAAAAACAGAACAGGGCGTAATTGTCCAAAGTGTTTGTAGTCAAACCATATTAAAAAAGGAGTATTGCACTGAAGAAGATAAAAAAACTACCCCCAAGATTACTGGTAGTACAACTAATCCAAATAGCACTGACGTTGACCCTATTCCCATAAAACCTGATACCTGCGATACAGATAGTGACGGCAATGATGACGGCATGGAGACTGCTATTGGTTGTATCCCCTATGAATTAAAACCATTTATTGCTTGGGTGTTTAAATTTGCAATCGGTCTAGCGGGAGGAATAGCCTTTCTCTTAATTGGTCTTGGTTCATTTTTAATGATTACTTCTGCTGGTGACCCAGAAAAGCTAAAGCAGGCTAAAGAAATTATTGTATCTGCTATTGCTGGTTTATTTTTTATTATTTTTGCCACCTATTTATTGGGCATTATTGGTGTTGATGTTTTACAAATCCCTGGTTTTAGTTAAAAATATGAAAATAAATAAACAAACCGTTTCAAAATTTTGGTTAACACTTCCTGGAGCTTCTGGGGTAGAAATTTATGATCCTTTAACAACAGATGGATCAAAAGCTGCTCAGTGGTCTGGCAGCAACAAGGTTGGTATGATAATCTCCCTTCTTCTTCCTTATGTTATGGCCTTTGCCGGTCTAATTCTTTTTGGTATGCTCATTTTTGGTGGTTTTACTCTCTTGGTTTCAGTCGGAAATCCCGATAAAGTAAAACAGGGTCAAGGTATGATTGTTTCAGCTTTGATTGGCTTTGCTATTATTTTTATAGCCTATTGGGTCATGCAAATTTTGCAGATTATGTTTGGGTTAAAATTAGGTTTTTAATGGTAGCTGCTCTGATATCATGAATCAACTTCTTCCTCAGCACGTAGCCTTTATTGTGGATGGTAATCGTCGCTGGGCTACACTTCATAAACGATCAGCGATCACTGGCCATAGCAAAGTTGCCAATCAAACCATTGATGATTTAGTTTTTCATTGTCTTAAATTAGGTATCCCTTATGTCACTTTTTGGGCTTTTTCTACGGAAAATTGGAAACGGGGTCGACGCTTTTGCAACAGTCTTTTTAAACTATTAGAGCAGGTGTTACAAAAAAATGTTGATAAATATAACCAAGCTGGTATTAGACTGAATACTATTGGTGATTTATCACAACTACCGCCCAAATTAGTTACTTCAATTGAAAAACTAAAATACGATTCTCGCAATAATACTAAATTAGTAGTCACTATTGCTTTAAATTATGGTGGGCGGGATGAAATCGTTAGAGCTATTAAAAAACTGGTTCAAGATAAATCCAGACCAGAAATTGCCAAGTTAACTGAAGCGGATTTTAATACATACCTAGATACCATCGATTTACCGGATCCAGATTTGATTATCCGCACCGGTGGTGCCCAAAGATTATCTGGTTACCTGCTTTGGCAATCTCAATATGCTGAATTTTATTTCACAGATGTGTTAATGCCTGATTTTGACACCAAAGAATTTGATAAAGCACTTGCTGACTTTGCTAAACGTCAGCGCCGCTTTGGCGCTTAAACTTCTGTTTTACTTCATAATTGGTTAGAATAAAAACTATGTCTCCTAAATTTAAACCCCGTCGCCAAATCATTGCTGAGCTAAAGAAAAAACAAGAAGAGAAAGAACAACGCCTTGAAAAAACCCAGGAATTAAAACAAAAAACTACTAACGTTATTCAAAAAATTAACGAATATATAAAGCAAAAATGGCAAATAATCAAAGATAAAAACTTTCCAGATAAGACAAAATTATTGCTTAAAAACGCTGCCAAAGGAATAAAAAACTATTTTTTATTAGGCGGAAAGGCCTTACAAACCATAATTGCATTGTTTTTTAGCTTAATTACTGGTATTTGGAACTTTTTTTACCAAGGAGTTACGGGTTTATCTATTTTTATATGGCAAATCCGCTGGGTAAGTATGGTATTACTAATACTCTTTTTCCTAGCTGGCAATACCTACTTTGAAAACCAACGTTTTAGTAAACACCCTCAAAGCAATCTACTTCAAACCCTTAATTTTTACCCTACTTGGCCTCTTACCTACACCACTATTAGCAAACAGCTGTATGACTTAGGTTATGAACAATTAGCCCAAACTTATTTTAATAGGTCCCAGACAAGTTTTAGACTTATTAACACAATTCCTTTTTTCACAGACAACATGGAAGAGACTAAAAAATATATAAGCGCAGCTAAAACTCAGCGTGACTTACTAAATAAAATTAATCAACAACTAGAAAAAAATCCTTATTTGTGGCAACTTTGGCTTCTAAAGGCTAAAACAGAGGCGCAGCTCTGGCAAGACAAAGCCAGTCATAATAGCCTGGATTTTGCGATGTGGCTTTATCCCCTACTACCCAAGAGGTTTCAGCAACTGAACTAGCACTTACGCTTCTTTAGCAGCTTCTTCAGTTTTTTCTTCTTTGGTTTCAGTGGTTTCACCTTCAGCAGTAGCTTCTCCTTCAACTGGAGCAGGAGCTTCTTCTGGCTCTTCTTTTTGAGGTTCTTCAGCTTTAACCAAAGCTTCATCTGCTTCAGCTAAAATCTGAACTTTTTCCTTATCGTACTCTAAATCCTTAACCAAAATAGTGTCACCAATTTCTTTAAGCTTGCTAATATCAATAGTAAAGTTTTCTGGTAAATCAGTTGGTAAAGCTTCCACTTCTAATTCATCTTTAAGAGTAATAACTACTCCGCCCAAAGCCTGAGCCGGACTTTCACCCATTAATTCAATTCCCACAAAAGCTTTGATTTTTTGCTTAAGATCAACTTGGCGTAAATCAATGTGCAAAACCTGTCGATCAACCGGATGAACTTGAACTTCATGAACCAAGATTGGCCTGGTTTCTTTTTCATCATCAATTTGTATGTTAATAATGGTGGTTTCTCCAGCTTCTTTGAAAACTTGCTTGAATTCGGTTATGTCTAAAGTAATGGCTTGGGATTTTACCTTAGTACCATAAATATTGGCTGGAACTTTACCTTCTTTACGTAGGTTTTTAACTTTACGACCAAAAACTTCTCGTTTTTGAGCATTGAGGTTTAATTTAACTGCCATACTGTCTCCTTTATATATAGCTTGTAAAACGAAGGCATTTTATCAGATTTAGGGAGAAAAAGAAACAGCTACAACTGCATCTTTATTAGTGTCTAGAGAAATATCCAATGCGCCAGGAGATAACTGGGCTTTATGAGATAACTTAGCTACCTGTAAACTATCTGGATATGTTATGTGCACTGTTATGGGTAAATCAGTAATGCCTGACTGCTTTTGAACATACAGCGCATAGTTACTACTTTCTTGTCCAATCGGCAAACCATCGGATAGCTGGTAATCTATTTGGACAATCTGGGTCTGCTGGGGCAAAACTTTCAGAAAAAGCGTTACTAGATTTTTACCACCCTCGCTACTAATAGCGACTTGCTTAGAACCAATCTTTTTAAGATTTTGGACACTATCCCCCACCCAAACTTGGCTTACCTTGCTATCAGCCGGAATATAGGTTTTGACTAATACTTGATAAGTGCCCCCTGGCCAGGCTTCTGTAGTACTTGAGTTTTGTAAAGATAACCTGGTTTCAGCTTGGACTTGCCCTTTTTCATTGATAGCTACATCATGCTCAATAGAGCGCTTCATATAGTAATTGGTTTTATTAAAACCATAATTGGCCTCAAATGTGGCCAAAAAATCACTCAAGTCAATGGTGCCAAATTCTACCAGTTGTGTTGGCGTTGAACGCAGTGAACCATCCCATCCGACTTCATCCATAAAAGAAGCTGAGTTTGTGTCTGGCAACCAAATTTGTAAATCATTTTCTCCCAAAGCTTGATGCATTGACAGCACCACGTCATCAAAACTACCAATTTGGCCTTTTATTCTTTCAAAACTATGTTTAGCCAGGCTTACCAAAAAACTTTTTGAGGTGTTATTTTTATCTTCATCTAGTAAAGTAATTTCTGCATGCTGTTGAGCCCGCTCCATAATATTGCCACTGCTTACTTTTTCATCAAATTCTGGCAAAAAAAGTTCTCCACTTTGAGCTAAGTATTTTTGGAAAAAAGCTAAATTAACAGCCATAACTCCATCAGCCTTAATACCTAGTTCTTTTTGCACAAACCAAGCTGCTCGAGCTGCGCTTTCAGGAAAATTAGGGTTTATGTTGGAATCGCGCAACCACCAAGCCTGTTCTTTCAAGTAGTCTTTGATTTCTGTTGGCGGTTCAACCGCTCCTTTAAGTTGTTGGTCTAAACTATAAACATCCATAGTCTGAAAATCAGCCAATTTTCCCTGATCCATAGTAAGAAGCGCTACTCCTTCAATAAAGCCACCAGTAGATCGTAACTCATGCTCATCTTGTAATAAGATTAACCAGGTTTTCTTGGAGTCAAAAGCTAGCAAGTCAGGCAAAATACTAACCATTTCATTCATAGCTACCACTTGGTCTTTCATAGCTAGACTTTGAACTGAAAAGTTATCATTTTGTTCTTTCAAGGCTTGGTCTGCTTGGAGCAGACTTAGGTTTTGATTAGCTTCTGATAAATTTAACTGTAATTGCTGCAGCGCTTCTTTGGGGTCACCAGTTTGGTCCCCAAATACAATTTCTGCCAAATTTTGGGTTTGGCTTTTAACTTGGAGCAGGCTATCTAAAATAGCATTGGCTCTACTACCATACTGTAAATAGGTAGTAACCTCATCGCCTAGCTTGACACCAAACAAGTCTTGTTGCCAGGTAAATAAGTTTTGGATTGACCGGGCCTGAGCCAAGGTTTGTTTAGATTTAGCTAAAGCTGATTTAGCTTGTTCTATATTTTCCTCTTTTAGCAAGTTTTGCACTAAATTTGTTTGGGCCCCGCCACGGCTTGTTAACATAGCTAGCCCTAATCTTGGCCCCAAACCAATACCAAGTAAAAGCAAAATGCCAAAAATAATCAAGAGATAGCTCAACTTAAAAACATGGTGTTTGTCTTGATTTTGAACCTGGCTTAAAGAGGCTTGGATTTTCTTATGTTTAATCTCCCACAACCAACCTTTTTTAGAAACAGTCGGCTGGACAGTGGTGACCACTGGTTCTGATTTGACTACTAACTCAGAACTACTTTGAATAGGTGGAGCTACTTGCAATGGTTTGATTTTTTCTTGATAGGTTGTTTTTACCACTGGCTCAGGGGCTGATATTTTTTGGGGCTTAGGTTCATTTACAATCTCTGTCACTAATTCTTTTCGAGGTGTATTTACCAAACCCTCGCCCTCTAACCAATCCAGGGTTTTTTTGATACCAGAGTTAAGGTTTTCTCTTGGATACCATCCCAAGGCTTCCTGACTTTTTAAAATTTCTTGAGCAATAATGGGGTTTGGTGGTAATTTTTCATTAGGATAAAAATTGATTTTAATATCTCTTTTAAGTGTATCCCTGATTTGATAAGCCAGATTTAAAAGCGTTACTGGCTGGGGATTGATTAAGCCATAAATCTTGCCTTTTGAGCTCTGAGAAAACATAGCTTTGATAAGACCATAAGCTGCATCAGTAATAAAAGTTGGGTACAAAACTGCCATGCCATCATTCGGTAATCCCACCACCCCATCTTTAACAGCGCCCAATAAAATCTTGGCTAACATATTACCTGAATGTAGGTTCATTTTGGGGCCAAACAAAAAAGCCAGGCGCACAATTCGGGCATCAATTTGTTGCTCTTTAGCATATTCAACGGTTAGAGCTTCTGAAAACCGCTTAGCCTCTAAAAACACTTGCTGACCTTGTTGAGCCCGACTGTCACCAAAGTAGTTACTAAAACCAACCCCTAAACCGTTTTGACCATAAATCTGCTCAGCTGAGCCTAGTAGAAATTTAGCCCGGTGTTCACGAGCTAGCTCCAATAAGGTTTTGGCTCCAAATGAATTCACCAGCAATGTATCCATGTCAGCATCCAGACCATTGGTATAAGCTTCAATTCCAGCTACGTGGAATATGTAATCTAGTTGGTGATCAACCTTGAGCGGAGCTTGCTCATTGAGATCATGTTCAATAAAAGTAAAGTTGGGGCTTTTAGTAAGAGTCTCAATATTGGCTTTACGACCTGTGGAAAAATTATCCACACAATAAACCGCACAGTTTTGATCCAGCAGCATTTGACACAAATGAGAACCAATAAACCCAGCTCCTCCGGCAATAAGGCAATGGATTAAATTATCATCGGTTCGAGATGAAGAGGTAGTATGGCTGGACATGGGCAGAAAATTATAACGATATCGTCCCTACTATCATACGCTAGAACCCCTGATGGTGACAAGTCTTATCCTGTTTGGGTTATTACCTCGGTGATTTTAGGAGAAAAATTCGGAAAAATGCTAAATAACAGGCGTGAACGTGAACAGGCCTGCCTACTAAACTATAATTTAGCTTGAGCGTCCAAAGCTTGATTAACCAAAGCATCAGCAGCTTTGTTCTGGGTTCTGGGAACATAATTAAAGCTAATTTGAGCACAACCTCGTTCTTTCATTTGCTTTATAAGCTGATAGACCTGGGTTGCATGAAGCGCCAAGTGAGCTTGTTTGATTTTATATTCACCCTTAAGCTGCTTAACTACTAGTTCAGAATCTAAAAAACAATCAATGCTTTTGGGCAATAATGGTAGCGAGGCTATTTTAGACAAAGCTTGTTTAATAGCTTCATACTCAGCCACGTTATTAGTAGTTTCACCAAGATAATTTTTATCTTCCCAAACTACCTCTTCCCCTACTATTACTACATAGCCAGTAGCGGCCGGTCCGGGATTGCCTCGCGCTCCTCCATCAGAAAAAATTTTGACTTGATCAGTGGCTTGTAGATTAATCATGCTTTGCATCATACCATACGGCTTTGAGCTTTAGCCAGAAGATGATTGGCTTAAATCCTGTAATACGTCATCTTTTTCGGAGTATGTTTCATGCTTTAGCTATTCACGTCTGAGCCGGTTTTTCACTTTTTACCAACCAGGCAATGAGAAAAAATAGTAAAACCAAAGTTTGTTGCTGGGTTATCAAATAGTGATCAAAGCTTCCCAATAACATAACTGTCACCAACAATGCCACGCTTTTAAAACTGCTTTTAAAAACCAGGCTTATTTTTTGATGGTAAAAAAATAAGATCACCATTGGCAACAAACCAACTGATCCAATGAGGCTCCACCAAACATGATGTGCTGGTTGTAACCAAGATCTGTTTAATACCAAATTAGCTGATTGCGGAAGCTTAGCTAAAAATCCCCACCAACCATAACCACCAAGTAAAGCTTTGGGCAAAGCTTTCCAAAAGGTTTCAAAAAGCTGATTCCGAACCAGTAGTTCTTCAGCTCTAAAAAAGTTGCCAAGAACCAGAAGCAAAAATGGAATTAGCAAACTAATTAAGATCAATCCAAACCAAAACCAGGAATACCCCTTATCAGCTAAGTGTTTTAAAAAAGGTTTTCCTAAAAACATTAGAACAATCATTGCCAGTACAAACCAGGCTGCTTGCGAGAAACTAAGTAAGATTAATAGCATCCCAATACCAATAGCTAAAAGTTGAACCATCTTTTGCCCCACCGTTTTCGTTTGCCAAAATAGTAAAAAAACCAGGCTCAAGCACACATAACCAGCCAAAACATTGGGGTGAGAAAAAGTAGCATAGGGACGCAACCACAGTTGCTGACCCACTTGTGCCAGCGCAATACTTGGTGTACTTATGGTCAAATACCGTTCGCCTAGAAAATACCAAATCCCCTGAAGGCTACGACCTAAACTTATTTGCATTAGTGAAAGTAGTAGCAATAAAACATATTGCACAAAAAATAAAAGAGCAACTATATGCTCTTGCCATTTAATACGACTCACAAAAGCTGAAACTAAAATCAGCACAAATAAGCGCATGGAAAAAAGCAGGTGTGAAAGCTGGAGCGGAACCCAAAAAAGTTGCAATAGATTCCATAAAAATATGGTAACAGCTAATAACAGCCAAGGCTTGTACACTACCACCTTGGCCTTAGAAGAAAGCACTTGATATAAAAATACTCCCAAAAGGAGTAATAAAATTATATCCACCACACTCAGATTCAGACTTAAATAATCAACTCTTAAACCATTGAGCAAAACTGATTGAGGCCAAAAGTGTTTAGCTAGTTGGGTGGGCATAACTAGCACCAACACATAAGTCAAAAAAATATCTAGTCTGAATTTATTTGTTTTAAAAAATTTTAGCAAAAAAACTGGCAACATCTTGGCTCTTATTTTAGCCAGAAAGTAGATATAAACCAAGCAGAAGACTAATTATGATTGAGGGAAAACCACAAGACGCCTAGCTTCATCTTCGCCAATTGATTCTGTTTTAATTCCTTCCACTTGAGATAAATAGGTGTGAATTAGGCGCCGCTCTTTGGCTGACAAATATGGTAGTGATTGAGATTTGCCTGTAGCTCTCACTTGATCAACAGCGCGATCAGCCATGTTGTACAATTGCTCTTTCCGCCCTTGAAGATATCCTCCCACATCAATGGTAAATTTTTGCCACTCCCCTGTTTTTTTATAAACTAGTTGCGATAAAATTATTTGCAGGGCTTGCAAAGTTTCACCATGATACCCAATTAAAATCCCACTTTCCTCATTATCGATTTCTAAAACCACCCCCTCATCTTCTTCGTGAAGAGAAATTTTTGCTTCAATACCCAAAAGGGTTAGTAATTCTTTGGCAGTAGTGAGAAAAATTTGATCATCTTGGACCATAATCTACTCCTTTGTTTTTTTAGTTTTTTTAAGCAATGTCTGTTGCGCCACCATCATAACAGAAAAAGTTAGCCAATAAAGCACCAGACCAGAAGGAAAATTAAGACCAATTAAAATAGTCATAACCGGCATAAACAGAAGCATCTGTTTTTGCATAGACATAGCCATATCTTCTGGTGAGTCTGATTTTGTGTTTGTTTGTTGTTTTGCAGCTTTGGGCATGGTTATTTTAGAAGAAAAATATTGACTTATTGCTGCCAAAAGCAAGAGGGGGCCGGGTAGCTTACCAATAGTAATAAAACCTAGTTTAAGAGCATTACCCAAACTAATCACATCTGGTTTGGTCACATCAAGATAGAAAAACTTGGTTTGCAGCACTGTGTTTTTAGCTAATTGATTAAATGGGTATAAAATCTGATTTAGTTGAGCAATAGTATTTCCATTAGCCCGCAACACGTTGTTAAACGCCTGGAAAAGCGCAATTAATACTACCAATTGGACAATCATGGGTAAAAATCCACCCAAGGGGTTAACTCCATGTTGCTTATATAAATCCATTTGCGCCTGAGCTAGAGCCTGTTTGTCTTTGCCGTGTTTTTCTTTGAGTTTATCTAGCTCCGGTTTAAGCTCCTGCATCTTTTGAGTTGACTTAAGACTAGGCATGGTAAGAGGTAGCAAAGCAGCTCTAATTAAAACGGTCATAGTGATAATAGCTACCCCCAAACCGCCACCAACAGATTGGTAAACAAACATCAGAAGATTAATTAGCGGCTGGTATAAAAAAGTGGTCCAAAGAGACATAGTTTACAAAAATATAATACAGATCATCATAACACAGATGATGCATTGCTTTAAAAAATTCTTTCTAAGTCTTGTTTTAACTCCTGAAAACTAGCTGTTTCAGCTTGTTTTTTAACAATAAACAAATAATCACCAAACCTGGGTTCTTGAGTTTTTAAAAATATATTAATCAAAGCTTTTGAGCGTCTTTTTAAGCGAATGCGCTGATGGGCACTACCTATTCCCGAGCCAAGAATCACTTGCCAACGCAACACATCCTCCCCTTTTTTAAAATGAATCCCTACCAATTTCCCCCGTCTTACTTGACCATATTTAAGCAAATAAACAATCTGGGGGTTGGGTAATTTGGTGGGCATTGCGCTACCTACTTATGCCACAGTTTTTTGGCTACAGTAAGTTTTTTGCGACCAGCCTGGCGTCTCCTTTTTAAGACATCTTGACCAGACTTAGTGCTCATCCGCTCCATAAAACCATGAGTGCGGATTCGTTTTTTCTTTTTGGGTTGATAGACTCGTTTTGACATAAGTAAACTAGATTTTTTAATCAGTTGCTATCATACCACGAGATTGCTTTTTTACCAATTAGTAAGTGTGGAAAACCCTTGACGAATTGTGGATAACTTGATAGTTTGTTTTTGATAAAAACATTATGGATAAAAACAAGCTTTGGCAGGAAACACTCATTGAGCTTAAAAATCATCTTTCAACCTCTAATATTGGGGTCTTTTTTAGGGGGGTTTTTATTGCTCAAACCAAAAATCAGGATGGTAAAACTATCATCACCATTTCTGCCCCCAATGCTTTTTCCAAAAAAACCATTGAGCAAAAACATCAAGAGGTTTTAACCACTATTTTCCAAAAAATCTTAAAAACCCCGTGCGATCTTAGGGTTAATATTCAAACACCCAAAGAAGCTGATCCCAACACCCCATCGCTTTTTAGCCCAGAAACAACTAATTTAGTAGCCAACCAAGCTCAAAAAAACCTATTTAAAGAAGCAGTTGCCAAAACCAAACTCAAACCAGATTATACCTTCCAAAATTTTGCTGTCTCCCCCACCAATGAGGTAGCTTATGCGGGAGCCACGGCGGTTGCCAAGAATCCGGGCAAGGCCTACAATCCCCTGTTTTTATATGGCGACGTTGGTGTGGGCAAAACCCACCTTATGCAAGCAGTTGGCATTAGAATCTTGGAAAAAAATCCCAACTACAAGCTTCTTTATTGTGCTGGAGAGCAATTCACCAACGAAATCATTGAGGCTATTAGACTAAAAAAAACCATTGATTTCAGATCTAGATACAGCAAAGCCAAACTTCTCATGATTGATGATATTCAATTTATTGCTGGAAAAAACACGGTTCAAGAAGAGTTTTTTCACACTTTTAACGCCATACAGGGAGCTGGCGGCCAAGTTATCTTAACCTCAGATCGCCCCCCTCATGAAATAAAACTTCTAGAAGATCGGCTTAGATCTCGCTTTGAAGAAGGGCTAACTATAGACATTCAGGCACCAAACTTTGAACTACGAACCGCAATCCTACTTATTAAAGCCAAACAAATGAAACAAGACCTCCCCATGGATGTTGCTCAAACTATCGCCAGCCACATTACTTCAACTCGCAAACTTCAGGGTTTTTTAATCAAGCTTTTTGCCATAGCTGATTTAAAAAATCAGGAAACATCAAGTGAATTAGCCTTACAACTTTTGCAAAAACAGGATGAGTATGGCCACGAACCCACCATTCAAAATCATGCCAATCCCAAAGAAATAGTTGAGGCGGTCTCCAAGCACTTCAACATCCCCCTAACAACCCTGTTTGGCCCCAAGCGCGCTCGCCCAATTGTTGTCCCTCGACAATACGCCATGTATCTCCTCAAAACAGATCTCAATATTCCCCTTATGGAAATTGGGCGTATGTTTGGGGGCAGAGATCACACTACTGTTATGCATGCTGTGGAAAAGATTTCCAAAGAAGTTAGTCAATCAGAGGAAATGCAATTAGAGTTTTCCACAATTCGTAAACAAATATATGGATAAGTTGTGGAAAACTTTTCCACTTATACACAAAGAATTATTTGTAATGAGTTTTTTTCAACAACCCCAAACTGATTATCCAATTGTTTTCAACAGTTTTTCCACAGGTTCCCATATGGGTAGGGATGGTGTTTTTCCACCTATCCACAAGCCTACTACTAAAACGAGTTGAAAAAAATAAAAAACAAAGGCAAAATAAGCAAGACAGGAACAAGAAAGGAATTTTATGAAATTAATCATCAACCAAGTAGATTTTTCAAGGTGTTTGCAGACAGTTAATAATACCAGTAAAAATCCCAATCATCCAACGCTATCTGGTTCAATTTTATTGCAAATAAGCAAAGATGTTCTTGTGATGAGGTCGACGGATTTTACCTCCTCTACTCAGGTAAAGGTTAAAAGTCGAGTAGATAAATATGAACAAGATGAGTCGTTTGTAATAAATGGTGGACAACTATTTGATTATGTGCAAACGCTAGGGGAGGGGGACATGGAGTTGCAGAAAAAAAATGATAAGCTATTGGTTTTTCAGAAGGGGAGTAGGGCCAGTTTTAGTTTGGGGAGCGACAAGGATTTTCCTAAATTTTCTTTGAGTGGAAAAGGGGGTGGGGTAGGGATTAAAAGTGAGGTTTTTGTTGATGCCATTAGAAAAGCTAGTATTGCCAGCTCTATTGATGAGAGTCGTCCCGTGTTGACTGGTCTACTTTTGCAAAACAAAAAGGGCAAGCTTGGTATTGTTGGTACAGACGGATATCGACTGAGTTTGATTGAGCTTAAGATTGGGGGAGGGGAAGACTTTTCTTTTATTGTGCCAGCCAAAGCCATTCTCTCATTTGTGAGGGGGGTTGAGGGCGATGAATTGGTTTTTGGCTATGATCCCAAGGGTGGTCAGGCTTGGTTTGAGAGAGGGGAAACCTTAATTGCAATTAGGGTGATTAATGGCGACTTTCCAGATTATGAAAAAATTATGCCCAAAACCGAAGGGGGGCTTTTGCAAATAGGAGGAGAAGATCTGCAAAATGCTATTCGCCAAATTGCGGTTTTTGCCAGGCAAAGCGCTAATATTATGGTATGGGAGCTGGATAAGCAATTACAAATATATACCCAGGAGAGTGCCTTGGGTCAAAGCGAAGTGTTGATGGAGAGTAAATTTAGAGGGGAAAAAATCAAGATTGCCTTTAATTTTCGCTACTTTTTGGAATATTTAGGAGTGGCTGGAAAAGAGGGGGTTACCATTTCTTTCAATGGACCACTGGCTCCGGCTAAAATTACGAGCGAGGCGGATCCCAATTTTATTCACATCATTATGCCGGTTAAGGCCTCTTAGTATCCAAGGCTCTCTAGGGCCTTGTCTATTTCTGTTTTTTGATCAGAAGGCTGTTGTTGACCCTGGCTTTGGCGCATGGCTAAAATTTCTTGTGGATTCGAAGTTATAAGTTTATGTTCATCTGGAGAGGCCACGACTCGCATAGCCACATGATTGGCGCCCGCAAAAAATAAACCTTCCCCAATGCCCGCTGAGAGTAGGAGATTGCGCTCTCCCTGGGATAGGTAGAAAACTTTAGCCAATTTGTCAATGGCGGCAGTTGACTGCTTTAAAAGCATTTGAATAGAGGAGTTGGTGACAATAGCCTTGCCCATGTCGGTTGTTAGGAAATCCTCAACATCCTGGGTGATGGTGGTGACTCCTAGATAATATTTTCGAGCCCGCTTGGCCATGCCATATAAAAACAAGGCTGAGTCGGGGTGTTGCATGAGATACCAGGCCTCATCAACTACTAAGAGGCGTCGCTTTAAATCTTGTTTGATTTTGGTCCAGATGTAATCAAGGATAATAAACATGGCTATAGGGCGCAGCTCGTTACTGAGCTCTTTAATGTTGAAGGTGGTAAATTGGTTGCGAAGATCGATATTGGATGGTTGGTCAATAATGCCGCGCAAACTACCCTTAACATATTTTTCAATTCGAGCAGCCAGCGAAGCAGCCCTTTCTTCCTCCATGCCAATCAGCACTTTATATAAGTCTTCTAATAAAGGCGGGGCATTTTTTTGGGTTTTAGGGTCCGGAGTGATACCTTTTTGTTTGTAGGTTAAAACTAGGGCTTTGTCTAAAATAGCTTCTTCAATAGCATTCATATTGCCCATAATGATTTTAAACAAAGAATGAAGTGATAAAATTTTTAAACCCAGCTCGTTCTCTTCTTCATTATAGATTTGCGATAAGTCAAAGGGGTTGATGCGCGCAGGGGAATTGAAAGAGAAATCGATTTGTTCTCCTCCCACAATTTTGCAGAGATCGTTGTATTCTGCCTCTGGGTCTATGACAATGACTTCGGTGTCAAAAAACATGGAACGCAAACTCTCTAGTTTTACAAGATAAGATTTTCCTGCTCCGGATTTAGCAAAAACCACGCTATTGGCATTTTCTAGGCTAAAGCGGTCAAAAATAATCAAGGAATCGTTATGGGCATTGATACCATACATAATTCCTTTGTTGTCGGTTAGCTCAGATGAGGTGAATGGAAAGGTTGAGGCTAAGCTGGTGGTGTCCATGTTGCGATGGATTTGGAGGCGATCCTCACAATAGGGGAGAGTGGTTTTAAAGCCATCTTCGGTTTGGAGGGTAGCCGGTTTGGAGATAATAAGCAATGAACCAAGCATGGATTGAACTTGTTTAGTTACTGTTTCTAGTTCCTTTTCGTCTCTGGCTGTAATGGTGACGTAGAGTCCAAATTGAAAAAAGCGTTCAGAGCCTTTGGCGAGCTGTTCTTGTAGATTGCGAGCATCTTCCAATTGAACTTGAGTGGAAATGTTAGCAATTTTACCCCTTTGTAGATCGGTTTGGATTTCAGCTTCCATTTCACCAATTTTCTTTTTTAAATCATCTAAAATTCCTTTCCCATCTACAGGATATATATACATACTAATATTTAAGGGGTGATTGAAGTTAATTAAGGGAGACAGCCAATTGGCGTTTACAAACCTGGGATAACCAGCCACAAATAGGGTTCGATAGAGTAGTTGACCAATTTTTAGATTGGTAAAATCTACCTCAATTGAGGCTGGGGCAATAATGTCTTGAATAGAGGTGAGGCCGCGAACAAGGGTTTGTTTGGGGTCGTTTGTTTTGGGTGTGGTTTCTGATTTTGGTTTTTTGGGCAAAAAGTTAAACATAGTTATATTTCACTACTATCATAATTAAAACCAGAGACATTTTTGTCAGTTGCTTCTATTGGTGTGCTAGGTGGATTGGGTGACGATGGGGGTGTGGTGAGCGCTGGGTGCTGGGATGGGTTTTGGACTTCGGATCTATTTATTGTTGATTTGGGTGTTTGAGGCTGAAAATGAGTTGGGTTGACCACTGGTTTTAGGGCTGCGTTTTGGGTTGTTTGCATTGATTGTTTTGGCTCTGTCGTTTCTATGGCTTTATTTGATCTAGGAAAGGGGGTTGTGGGCATGCTTGAACTAGTAGGTGAAAAAGTGGGCCCCCCGAGAGAGGTTGGATTTTGTTTGCTGGGGTCGGTTTGAACTATGGGGATTTGATAGTTTTTGGTGTCCACAAAATGCTGCCCAACATTTTCTTGATTATAGAGATTGTAAAACAACTCAAGAATTTGCTGGGTGTTTAATTGTTTGGCCTGAAGACCAAGTCTGGCAAATTGTCGGAACAAATGATCCCTCTTGGGGTATAGGTTCATTTTTGCTCTTTCTAAAATATAGTTTTTGGGATATGGCAATTTTTTAGTTTTTTGAAATGAGCTACCCAGAGTATTGACCAATCCCAGCTCAAGAGTTGTGAAGGGGATGACTGCATAAAATTTTTTATCCAAAACCTGGTTTTCTTTAACAATAGATTCTACAAAAGAGCGGTATTTTTTAAGCTGTTCTAAGAGTAAGGGCTTTTTTTGTTTAAACTCTTGTTCTTTGATGAGGTGTAGGTAGTCGGTAATATCCTTAATGGTGGAGCGGATCAAAATCTGGATAGGAAAAGTGAGAGAGTTGAGAAGACCGGCATAAGCAAAGATGATGGCGTCTTGTTCCTCTTCTGACAAAAGTCCAAAATTGATTGCGGTAACTTGAAGAATTAGGGCGCAAGCGCCAGTTTTGAGAATAACCACATCATCCTGAATGTCTTCAATGTCAAGGTGGTCTTGGGTACTGGCTTTAATGGGGAGATTGGCAGTGCTTGTCATGGTTAAAAATAAGTGTTATTGATTGTTGGTTGTGGTGGTTTGGTAGACTTCTTTGGAAATAATTTTTAACGGGGGGATAATTTCTCCCTTGGCCTCTATGGTAATTGTATCAAAACTATAATCGTTATGTTCGGCCTCTATGGTATATTTGCCGTTTTTTAATGGGGTGGCAATGAAAAATTGACTAAGCTGATTCGACTTAACGGCTCGGACGGGGATATCTCGATGATTTTTAATTTCCAGAATTACTCCTGGCAACAGATGCTCATCTTTGGTTAGCGTCATACCAATGACTACATTGGCCACATCGGGACTTATAGGCATTTGCACATCGCTAAGGTATTGAGGACTATTGGACTTTTTAGGTTTAGCTGGTTGCTCTGGTTTTAGGCTTTGCAAGTTTATTGGAGGGCTTAGCGGCTCAGCCTTTTCTACCACCACTGGTTTTGGTTCCAGTGGTGGCGTTTGGCTGAAAACCAGACTTTGTTTTATTTGTGGCTCTTTTTTTTGTGGAATGATGGGCTTTAGGGGGGGAATTTTGGGACCCGGATTTGGTGTTTGAGTAGTGGCTGGTATTGGTTTTGGCGTTTGAAAAGCAGGGGGTGTCGGTGATCGACTTATGTTTTGGGCGGTTCGTGGTGCAAATTGACTAGGTGGTTGAACGCTGGTTTGGCTGGGTGTTTTTAAGCTATTTACAAGTACAGCCCCCCCACCTTGGATCTGTTGAATTTGATTGAGCCGTTGTTGTTCAAATTTGTCGATAGAATTTTGAGGACTTTGTTTGAGTGACTCCAGGTAGGAGTTAAGTTTGTTTCGATCGGCTGGGCTAATATCTGGAATCGGAGCATTGGTATTTTTCGTTGAAAAAGAAAAAAAATCTGGTAAGGCCGGTTTTTTTTGCCAAAGGAATTGAGTTGGGCGATAAATAGCTTTAAAAAAATTAACAATCCAAACATCAAGCGATCTTTCCTCCATGGGAACAAAGGCAGTGGCTGCTCCAATCCCAGCAAAAAGTCCCGCCAAAGGCCAGCGAAATAAGGCTGGAACCAAAGGGGCCTTGGTGGTGATAAAAGCTAAAACAATTCCTCCACCCAAAAAAGCAAACTGCTTAATAGTCATGTCACCAATTAGGCGAAATTGATATTGGGTGACATTTTGGGGGATTGGGTGTTGGTCCATAGTAGTAAGTATAGCAAGATGTGAGATTTGAGGAAACGATAATTGACAGTTGCTCGGCAAAACTCTTTAATAAAACTATATGAACAAAAAAACCATCAAAGATATTAATCTTACCAATAAGGCTGTTGTAGCTAGAATGGAATACAATGTGCCTTTGGAAAAAAAACAAGGCAAATTAGTTATTGCTGATGACACCAGGATTCGCCAATCTCTTCCAACCCTTCTTTATATCTTAAAGCAAAAACCAAAGCGACTAGTGATTATTGCTCATCTGGGCCAGCCCCAAAAAGATGGCGATCCAGATTTTTCACTCAAGCCCGTGGCTGAATTTTTAACCAGAGAATTGGGGCAGGCGGTAGTATTGGTGCCAAACTATCTGCGCAAAAAAGATCAAGAACAAATTTTGTCTAAAACTCATGGTGAGATAATGCTATTGGAGAACATTAGATATCATAAGGAAGAGGAGCTTAATAACCGCATATTTTCTGCAGAATTAGCGCATCTCGGAGACATCTTTGTCAACGATGCTTTTGGGGCTTGTCATCGAGCTCATGCTTCTGTGGTAGGAATTGCTGAATTTTTACCAGCCGTAGCCGGATTTTTATTGGAAAAAGAAATTACCATGATTGGTGATACTCTAGAAAATCCACAATCTCCCTTTGTGGTGATTTTGGGGGGTGCCAAAGCCACTACCAAAATTCCCATGATAGAACGACTTATGACCAAGGCTGACTATATGCTTTTGGGTGGTGGAGTAGCTAATACTTTTTTAAAAGCGTTTGGCTATAAGGTGGGGCGCTCAGTTTACTCTAAGGAAAGTTTGCGTCTGGCTCAAAATCTAATCTGGAAAGCAACTCGGGTAAACACTAAGCTATTTTTACCCAGTGATGTGGTGGTAGGAAGTTATGTGGCCGGTAAAAAAGAAGGGGTAGTTACTGTTGACCAAATCCCAATGCAACTTCAGGCTTTAGATATCGGCCCCCAGACTATAAAAGACTTTTGTGAAGTTATTGCTCAGGCCAAAACTATTATTTGGAATGGCCCAGTGGGAGCCAATGAGGCCAAGGCTTTTACTAAAGGGACAGAAGCCATTTATCATGCCATTGTGGCTAATAAACACGCTGTTGATATTGTGGGTGGAGGCGATACGCTGAGTAGCATTAAAGGACATGATCATTTGCAAAATATCAGCCATATCTCCACCGGTGGTGGAGCTATGCTTGAATATATTGAAAAAGGCAGCTTGCCTGGTATTGATGTTTTGCAAAACAAATAATATTCATGGCGATTATTGTTCCCACCATTTTGGAGACAACCTCTCAAAGTTTTGCTAGTAAAATAGAGCAAGCTCAAAACAGAGTTCATCGAATTCAAATTGATGTTATTGAAAAGCAATTTCGAGACAATCAAACCCTGCTTCCTGAAAATTGGCCTCCTTTGCCAACTGATGTTCATTTTGATATTCATCTTATGGTAACTAAGCCATTAGAGTGGGTTGATCAAATTATCTCTCAGCATTCGCATCTTATTATTAGCCAAATAGAGGCTCTTGATGACCAAATAGCTTTTTTAGCAAAAATCAAAAAAGTTGGTGTAAAAGCTGGTTTGGCATTTGATGTAAATACACCACTTTCAAAACTTAATCTCGAAGCATTGTCATTATTAGACCACATTCTTTTAATGGCTATTCCGGTTGGTTTTGCTGGACAAAA
Organism: Candidatus Beckwithbacteria bacterium; assembly: GCA_012797845.1. NCBI lineage: Bacteria > Candidatus Beckwithiibacteriota > Candidatus Beckwithbacteria bacterium. Next base: position 25,139 of record JAAZOH010000041.1, on the reverse strand, counting down.
ATTTCATTCTTCGGTTTTGGAAAAAATAAAAGAGATTAAAAGTAAAATTCCTACTATGGAAATTGGAATAGATGGGGGCATTGATTTGGAAAGTGCTGAGGCTTGTATAAAAGCTGGGGCTGATGTTTTGAATGTCAATTCTTTTTTATGGTCAGATTTTGAAAATAGGCTTACCCAGCTGCAGGAACTTACGCTAAAATAAAAGCATGAAACCTGCTCAATTGGCCCTTGCTGCCAATTTGATTCGCCAAGATATTATCACCATGCTTGCCAAGGCTGGTTCTGGCCATCCTGCTGGTTCTTTAGGCATTGCTGATATTTTGGTTTACTTATATAGTGATTTTTTGTATTACAACCCACTTAATTCTTCTTGGCCAGAACGGGATCGCCTAGTCTTATCGGCTGGTCATTTGTGTCCAGCGCTTTATGCTACTCTGGCCGATTTTGGTTATTTTGATAAAGGAGAGTTGTCTACGCTTCGACAAATAAATTCAAGATTGCAGGGTCATCCTCATGTAGGCGATTTGCCAGGGATTGAAAATAGCTCTGGCCCTTTGGGGCAAGGAGTTTCGGTGGCAGTGGGTTTGGCACTGGCTGCCAAGAAGGATCGCAAACCTTGGCGAGTAGTGTGTATAAGTAGTGATGGTGAACAACAAGAGGGTCAGGTGTGGGAAGCGTATTTATTGGCCGCTAAATACAAACTAGATAATCTAATTTTTATTATTGATCGCAACGACATTCAAATTGGGGGCTCAATTTCTCAAGTTTTGCCTCTTGAGCCATTGCTCAAAAAATATCGAGCATTTGGATTGGAAGCAGTTACTGTTAATGGTCATAATTTTACACAGATTGATAAAAAAATAAAAGAACTAGTTTCCAAAAAGGGCAGACCCAAGCTTTTGCTTGCCAAAACTGTGCCTGGTAAAGGAGTAAGTTTTATGGAGCATGATTTTGCCTGGCATGGTAAAACTCCCAATCAAGAAGAAGCCAAAAAAGCATTGCAAGAATTGCGAGCCCTGGAGAAAAAATTGAAGAAAAATGTATGAACGTTCAAAATAAGCAATCAACTCGAGATGGTTATGGTCAAGGCTTGTTGGAGCTAGCTAAAACAGATGTCAATATCGTGGCCTTAACAGCTGATTTGGCTGAAAGTACCCGGGTTTTACAAATTGCTAAAACCTTACCAAATCAATTTGTAGAATGTGGGGTGGCTGAGCAAAATATGATGGGGGTAGCTGCTGGGCTGGCTTTGGCTGGCAAAACTCCTTTTGTTAACTCTTTTGCGGTTTTTAATCCAGGTCGCAATTGGGACCAGTTGCGGGTTTCAGTTTGCTACAGCAATCTGGGTGTTAAAATCGCTGGTCATCATAGTGGTTTATCAAATGGGGGTGATGGAGCTACTCATCAGGGTTTGGAAGATATTGCTATCACTGCTTGCTTGCCCAATCTGACTATCATATCGCCTTGTGATTTTAATGAAGCGAAAAATTGCGTGGCAGCTGCAGCTAACTATCCTGGTCCGGTCTACATCCGCCTGAGTAAGTCTGAAATAGTAGCCATTACTGATCCCAATCAAGAATTTGTAATTGGTAGAGGGGAATGTTTGCAACTAGGAGATAAGCTAACAGTTATTACTACTGGCAGGCTAGTGAGTGATTGTTTAGAGTTAGCTCGGCAACACTCCGAAGTTGGAATTGAACTATTAAAACTTTCAACTATTAGACCACTTGATGAAGAACTAATTTTAAGTTCAGCTGCTAAAACCAAAAAAGTTTTAGTAGTTGAAGATCATCAGATAACCGGGGGGTTGGGATCTTTGATTTGCCAGCTCCTCTCGCAAAAATTGCCTGTACCAACCACCTGTCATGGTATTTATAATAGATTTACAGAGTCAGGCTCAGAACCTGATTTGTTAGCCAAATACCAACTTGACCAGACTGGGATTTGGCAAAAAATTAGCCAAATTTTGTAAAAATACCGCCTATGCTATTTGATGTTATTACTTTTGGTTCAGCTTTTTATGATACCTACTTATTGTCTGATGAGTTTTTGCTTCAAAAGCAAAAAGATGGAGTAATGCTCTGTCAGCGTTATGGTAAAAAAATCACCATTGATACATATGTTGTAACCACGGGAGGTGGAGCTACTAATGCTGCAGTTTGTTTTGAGCGTTTGGCTTTGCAGGCAGGGATCATTGCCTGTGTAGGTAGAGACCACTGGGGAGCAATTGTGCGAGCTAAATTAGAAGAGGAGGGGGTGAGTTTAGTTCACATCCAGGGCTCGGCTCAAAAAATGACTAGCAGCTCAGTAGCTTTGGTCGGGAGCGATGGAGGACGAACTATTTTGGTACACCGAGGAGCTAGTAACCTTCTCTCTAAAAAACAAGTTGATTGGGATCGATTACATGCTAAATGGTTTTATGTCAGTAGTTTGGGGGGTGATATTGCTTTTTTGGAGCAAGTTATAGAAGAAGCGAGCAAAAAACAGATCTTAGTAGCTTGTAATCCTGGAAATGGTGAGCTAAAGAAAAAAAGCAGTTTTAAAAAATTGCTACCCAAAATGGAGGTTTTGCTTCTCAATCTCCAGGAGGCTCAAACTCTGCTTGGTCAAACAGAAATCAAGCCTGAATCGGTTTTTGATTTAGGAGTAGGCTTGGTAGTTATTACTGATGGTCGTCGGGGTTCGAAAGTATATACCAGTGACAGGGAAATTATTTCCCAAAAAGCCTTTAAAGCCAAAGCTAAAGAAGAAACAGGAGCTGGAGATGCCTTTGGCTCAGCTTTTGTAGCGGGGCGAATTCATGGACTTAGTGTTAAAACTGCCCTACAGTTAGCTGCTTTAAATGCAGCTTCGGTTGTTCGCCAAATTGGTCCCAAAGAAGGACTGCTTTTTTGGCCAGATGCCCAGAGAAAGCTAGCTAAACTTCAGAAGTAGTTCCTTGCTACAATAAGCCCACTCATGCAAGACTATAATAGGCAACATTACTTATCTAGATCTGCTTTCCAAAACCCCAAACCACCTTATATTAAAATTGGTCTTGGAATTATGGTTTTGGGTGTGTTGCTGTATGTTTTGACAAACAGCCTTAGTTCGACTGAAATTTTAGCTCCTCAGGTTTATGAATTTAGCCAAGAAAAACCCGATTCCAAACCCTCTGCTAGTAAAAACTCTAATACTCAAAATGAAGGAATTATTTATACCTCAGCTGATGAAGTAGTAACAGCTATTGATGGTTTGGTTCAAGGGAAGCAAGGAATGTATGGGTGGTATGTCCAGTCACTATTAACAGGGGAAAGTTATGGGCGCAATGATGATTTTTCTTTTACAGCTGCTTCAATCAACAAAGTCCCTATTTTGGTATCTTACTTACATGGAGTAGAACAAGGCAAGTTTAGTCTAAGTGATATCTATCGTCTCAATGATAATGATAAAGAAGAAGGAACAGGTTCAATCCAATATGAAGATGCTGGTAAGCCTTATACCTATGAAGAACTTATTATGGCAATGGGCAAACAAAGTGACAACACAGCTACAAACGCTATCGCTAGGAAGGTGGGTCGATCCCAAATCCAAGCTTTTATTGATAGTCGCCACATGAGTCAAACCAATATTGTAGACAATAAAACTTCTCCAAAAGATATGGGTGAACTATTTAGCAATATTTATCTCGACTTTTTATTTCAAGATAAAAATTTAAAAAATCTATTTATAAAAGCCTTATCAAACACTGATTTTGAAGATCGAATTTCCAAAGGGGTGCCGGAAGAAACTCTAGTAGTTCATAAGATTGGTAATCAAATTCAGGTGTGGAGTGATTGTGGCTTAGTGATAGCTCAAAATCCTTATTCGATTTGCATTTTAACTGATGGGATTAAAGAAACTGAGGCTCAAGATCTGTTGCCTAAAATTTCTCACGTTATTTGGAATTATGAAAGCAAGCGTAATTAAAGCTCTTCCAAATGCATGTTTTCGGAGTTGTTTTTTTCTTTAATAAACTCCAAATATTTCTCAGTAGTGGAAAGTCGTTTGTGGCCAGCTAGTTTGGAAACTAGGGTTAGTGGTGTACCAGCTTTTAACTGATGGGCAATAAAGGTGTGGCGCAAATCATTAACCGTAGCGTTGGCAATATCAGCTAATTTAAAATAGCGATCCAAGGCAGTTCTAATATTTCGAACCTGAAAAGGTCGGCCAGTTTTAGTGATAAACAAGGCTTTGCTGTCAGATTGAGGTCTAGTTTCCAACCAAAGATCAATAGCAGCTTTGGCTGATTTGTTTAATGGAATAGTGCGGTCAATATGAGATTCGTAAGCTCCAATAGTAATTTTGCTGTTTTTAACATCCTCGAGCGTAAGACGAGCTAACTCGCTGATCCGAATGCCAGTTTGTAAGAAAAGCTCAACAATGGCATACATTCTAGGATCGTTTCGACACACATCTCTTAAACTACGATATTCCATTTTAGTTAAAATCCGAGGTGGAGTTAAAACATACTTGGGATGAGCTACTCCCTGGCTAGGATTAGCACTAATCAGATTTTGTGACTCTAAAAAGCGGAAATAGGTTTTGATAGAATTAAGCTTGCGGGCCACTGATTTGGTAGTATAGCCCTGATCAAGAAGGGAGTTCTTAAAACTCTCGATATGATCTTTGCTGATAGTGCTTAACTCGTTAATATTTTGCTTGTGTAAAAAATCAATAAACTGATTGATGTCATTACCATAAGCCAAAATAGTAGCACTAGCCCGACCTTTTTTTTGTAAAAAGTCGATAAAATTTGTTTGGGTTTGTGATAAAGTAATAGCCATGAATATCTTCTAAAGACAGGTATCTATTAATTTTGGAATAGCTTATAATAACCTAATAGGGGATTTTTGTCAATGCACGCTAAAACAATACTATCAGCAGTAATTGTGATATCTATTATACTCCTTATTGTTAGTATTATTCAAAATAGTTTTGATATGGTTAAAGCTCAACAGCGGCTTAGTGATGCTCAGACAAAGGTCAAGCAACTGCAAAAACAAAAGCAAGAATTGTTTTTTGGTCAAAACAAAACTCAGAGTTCTGATTTTTTGGAAAAACAGATACGGGATAAGCTTAAATTGGTTAAACCAGGGGAAGCTTTAGTGGTATTGCCGTCAACGCTGCAAAATAAAAGCGAGGAAAAACTGTATAAATATCATGCCAGTGAAGAAATGGCCCAGATCATAACACCAACATGGCGATTATGGTGGCAACTGTTTTTTTAGGTTTAAAATAATTCGTTAAGCTCTTATTTTAAGCTTTAACTTATAGGATTTAAAAAATTAATCTCAGATTTCATTGCCATTTGAAGTAAATTTTGATAAGATATAGCCTGTTATAGCGGGTGGGGGGTAAGTATCCCGTGAGGCTCATAACCTCACCTAACCTCTGGAGCGTTACCGGGGACCCGCTACACAAGATGAAGCATGGATTGTGAATGATGAATAATGGCTAGATTAACAGTTTTTAATTCATGATTCTTGATTCATGCTTCATTTTTTGCCAGCGTAGCTCAGTGGTAGAGCAGAGTCTTCACCCGCCTGCAAAAGCTATGCCAGGGTAGCTCAATGGTCTGAGCAGAGTCTTCATAAGGCTAAGGTTGTGGGTTCGAATCCCACCCCTGGTACAAAATTTATTTGTAATTAAGTTTGTTTTTCAAAACGGCGCTTTAGCATTGCGGGCAGGTAAGGCTAAGGTTGGTGGTTTCACTCCAAGAGTGACCGCTCTTTGAGTGGCGAACCCACCCGCTGGTACAAAAAAACTAATAAGTAAAAATTTGATATAATATAACTCTTATGAATAAATACCAAACCTCATCTAGCTCTTGGTATGTCAACCACTGTTTACAGGAGGTTGAGTTTTTCATGGTCTAAAAAACAAATAATATACAAAAAAACTACAACCTCCTTTAAGGAGGTTTTTTTATGACTTGTTTAGCTATTTATTAAATTTTATGAAAGGATATATGAAAAAAACAAACAATAAAATTATTGGCATATTGGGTGGTATGGGGCCCGATGCTTCAGCTCAACTTTATCAATTGATGATTGAGGCAAGTCGGGAGTATCTTTGGCGTAGCCAATAACAATGACTATCCAGAAATAATTATCGACTCAATTCCTGTTCCAGATTTTATTTCCAATAAAAGAAATGAAAAAAAAGCCTTACATATTTTGCAAGATCGAGTACTAAGATTATCTCAAATACCCGTTTCATATTTAGCTGTTGCTTGCAATACCGCGCATTTGCTATTGTCGGATTTACAAAATGAAACAAACAAACCTTTTGTTTCCATGATTGATGCTGTAGTTAATGAAATTAAGCTTCGTGCTTATAAAAGAATAGGTTTACTGGCATCACCAACAACAATTCAAACAAAGTTGTATCAAGATAAAATGAATCAAAACCAAGTTAAAGTAGTTTTACCCTCCCAAACATCAATTAAAAAACTTGGTAAAATTATTAAAAGGATTATTAATGGGGAAGTAAAAGAATCTAAAAGAGAGTTAGTGGCAATTGCCAATGAATTAACTAAACGAAAAGTTGATGCAATTATTTTAGGGTGTACTGAATTACCCTTAGTATTTCCAAAGAAATATGTAATACCATCAATAAACTCTTTAGATGTATTAGCTAGAGCATTAATTGTTAAATATTATTTTGAATAAGGAGTATATATGAGCAATAAACAACGTGTTTTTTCTGGAACCAGGGCTACTGGCCGATTGCACTTAGGTAATTACTTAGGAGCAGTTAAGGGTTATATAGAACTTTCAGAAAATCCAGATTATGAATGTCTCTATATGGTGATGGATTTGCATGCTATTACCACTCCATATAATCATACAAATCTAGTTCAAACTGCTAGAGAAGTTGTTGTCGATTATTTAGCAGCCGGTTTGGATCCGGCTAAAGCTATTATTACCAAGCAATCACTAGTGCCTGAACACACTTATTTAACTAACCTATTTTCTTCAGTAGTAACTATTGCTCGAATGCAACACTTGCCGACCTTTAAAGAAAAAGTTAAACAGCACCCAGATGCAGTCACTATGGCTTTGCTAAACTATCCAATTTTAATGGCAGCTGACATTTTGACCTATAAAGCTGGTTTGGTTCCAGTAGGAGTTGATCAAGAACCTCATTTAGAAGTAACTCGGGAAATTGCCCGGAAAATGAACGATATGTATGGAACTGACTTTCCTGAACCAATCCGGTTTGCGACTAAAACTGGTTATGTACCGAGTTTAACTGGAGAGGGAAAAATGAGTAAGTCAGTTGAGGGTAGCTACATCAATTTAACAGATAGCCTAGAAGAAATTAGTAAAAAACTGGCAGCTGCTCCAACCGATAGTGGTAAAGGTAATCAAGTTCCCCGAGTTGGTGGTGTAGCTAATTTATTAACCTTTGTGGAACTATTCCAAGGTAAATCAAAACGTGAGCAATATGAACAACAATATAGAAATGAAGGGATCCGTTATGGTGATTTGAAAAAAGAACTAGCTCAAGCTATTTACAATGAGCTTCAATCCATCCAAGCTAAACGCCGAGAGCTGGAACAAAATCCGGACTACGTGGATCGGGTAATTGCTGAAGGGACCCAAAAAGCTCGAGCTATTGCCAGTCAAACCCTAGACGAAACTAAAGCAAAAATGGGGTTAGTATAGCGCTTTTAAGTTTGCTATTTTCCCCATATACTGCTATACTACCTGGCATGATAAAAGACCAAATTTCTTTTCCAGATTTTATTAAATTAGATCTTCGGGTCGGTACAATTTTAGAGGCTGAAATAGTTGAAGGTTCGGAGCGATTGATTAAGTTGCAAATTGATTTAGGTTCAGAGATTGGCCAGCGCCAAATTATTGCTGGTATTGCTCAACACTATAAAGCAGAACAATTAGTTGGTCGGCAGGTTATTGTTATCTCTAATTTAGAACCTAAAAAAATGATGGGTATGGAATCACAAGGAATGGTATTGGCTGGTGGCGATGAAGAAATTGCCCTGCTCACACCTGATAAAAAAGTCTCCAACGGTACTATTATCCGCTAAGCAAATTCATGGCAAAACATACAACTAAAAAGCAAACTAAACCAGTTGGATCAAAACCCAATTCCAAACAATCAGTTCAAAAGCCAGTTGAGAAAAAAATTGAGCTTAAGTTTAAATTTAATATGCAAAACCTGGGTAAATGGCTGTTAGTAGTTTTTGCCCTCTTTTTCTTCATTGTTTTGTTTGTTTCCCCTGTTAATGACGAAGCTCCTTTGTCTAAAGTTTTACAAGATATTCAAAATAAAAAAGTCAACTCATTATCTGTTGAGGGTGATGTAATTACGGCTATATATAAAGATGAAACCCAAGTTCTGACCCGCAAAGAGCCCTTAGATACAGCGGTAGCAATTTTACAAGATGCTGGCATTAAACCAACTGCCGTTGAGCTAACTATCAAAAACCAATCAGGCTTAAAAACCTTAGGTAGTATTTTAGAACTGTTATTACCAGTTATTTTAACAGCAGTTATCTTCTTTTTTATTTTCCGGCAAATGCGAGGAGCTCAAGATAGTGTGTTTTCTTTTGGTAAAAACAAAGCCAAGGTGTTTATGAAAGGTAAGCAAAACATTCGCTTTAAAGACGTGGGAGGAGTGGATGAGGTTAAGCAAGAGCTAGAAGAAATTGTCGACTTTTTAAAGCATCCTAAAAAATACCAACAATTAGGAGCCAAAACTCCCAAAGGAGTTTTGCTAGTTGGTCCAGCCGGCACCGGGAAAACTTTGCTGGCTCGAGCCGTAGCCGGAGAAGCTGGAGTGCCATTTTTATCCATGGCTGGTTCGGAATTTATGGAAATGCTGGTTGGAGTAGGCGCTTCTCGGGTGCGGGATTTATTTGAAACTGCTAAAAAAGCTTCACCAGCCATTATTTTTATTGATGAAATTGATGCCATTGGTCGGCAACGAGGCACTTCTCTTACTGGTGGTCATGATGAGCGGGAACAAACCCTCAACCAAATTTTAGTAGAAATGGATGGGTTTACTCCTAGAGATAATGTTATTGTTTTGGCAGCTACCAATAGAGGTGACTTACTGGATAATGCACTGCTGCGACCGGGTCGTTTTGACCGTCGGGTTTATCTGGATTTACCAGATATTGAAGGCCGTCAAAACATTTTGCATATTCATGCTCAAGGCAAACCTTTTGTTAAAGATATTAAGTGGAACATGGTAGCTCGCCGGACAGTTGGTTTTTCTGGAGCAGATTTAGAAAACATGCTCAACGAAGCGGCCATCAATGCAGCTAGAGCCAATCGAAAAGAAATTAACTATGGCGATATTGAAGAAGCAGCTACTAAAGTCAAACTTGGTCCACAGAAGAGGCGCCTCCAATCAGATGAAGAAAAACGGATGACAGCTTATCATGAGGCTGGTCATGCAGTTTGTGCTTTCTATATGAAATATACTGATCCAGTTCATCGGGTCTCGATTATTTCCCGGAGTATGACTTTGGGTCAAACTGAAGTACCGCCCGAACGGGATAAATATCAGGAAACCAGATCAGAGCTCCTGGATAAAGCAGTCATGCTCTTAGGAGGACGAGCAGCTGAAGAATTAGAATTTAAAGAAATGACTGGTGGGGCTTCTTCGGACATTGAGCAGGTAACTAAAATAGCCCGAGCGATGGTAGTTGATTATGGTATGTCTGCTTTGGGACCAATTAATTTAAGCTCTCAATCCGAGCAGATCAATTATCGTCGAGGGACAGTTATTCAATCAGATTTATCAGAAGCCATGCAATCCCAGGTTGATACCCAAATGAAAAAGATCGTTGATGAAGCCTATCAACGAGCCCTGAAAACTCTTAAAGGTCACAAAAGTAAACTGGATGCAGTAGCTGCTAAGCTGATTGAAAAAGAAACATTGGAGCGGGAAGACTTTGAAGCTATAATGAAGAAAAAGACTGTCTAATATTTGTATGTCTACGCGTACTAAACTGCTGCTACGAGAACTATTTACCATTTATAAAATCCAAAAATTTCTCCTTCTTGGTTTAATTTTAGTATTAGTTTCAGCTATTATTGTTCCTTTTTTGGAATATTCTCACGATCAAGCTACTATTACTAGCTTTGGAGATGGTTTATGGTGGGCTTTAGTAACCGTCAGTTCTACTGGCTATGGTGATTTTGTGCCAGTGACTTTTGGAGGCAAGGTGGTTGGGGTAATTTTAATGTTTTCTGGAATTGCCCTATTTTCAACTGTAATTGCCTTAGTAGCCTCTTTCTATGCGCACCGCCGGACCTTGCGTAATAATGCTAAAATTTCTCAGGAACTGGATGAGCTTATGACTAAAGTAGATGAGCTCAAATCTAAAGTAGATTATTTAGTTAAGGATGGTCTTAGTAAAAAGTAATACTTCATGTCTGACGTGCATTCCGAAAAACTAGTGTTGTTTGATGGCAATGCTTTATTGCATCGAGCCTATCATGCATTTCCCCAAACCCTGCGAACCAGTCAGGGTGAACTAACCAATGCGGTTTATGGTTTTACTAGTACTTTGCTAACAGTGTTTAGAAAACTGCAACCAACTCACACCATTGTGGCTTTTGATGAAAAGGCGCCAACTTTTAGACACAAGCAGTTTAAAGGTTATAAAGCCTCCCGACCCAAAATGGATGAAGAACTAGCTGGTCAAATTAAACGTACCAAAGAAGTGGTTTCAGTGTTAAATATTCCCCAATTTGGGATCGAAGGGTATGAAGCTGATGATGTTTTGGGAACTCTATCGTATCAAGCTGAACAAAATGGTTTTGAAGCCATTACTATTGTGACCGGTGATAGAGATGCCTTGCAACTCATCTCAGCTAAAACATCAGTTTACTTTCCATCCCGAGGTCGAATCCCGGAAAAAACCTTTGATCAAGAAATTTTTGAAAAAGAATATGGTTTTAAACCCAAACAACTCATTGATTACAAAGCTTTAGTGGGTGACAGTAGTGACGAAATTCCAGGAGTTAAAGGCATAGGGCCAAAAGCTGCTACTCAACTAATTACTAAATATGGCAGCATGGAAACAATTTACCAGCATTTAAGTGAGATCTCGGGTTCTTTAAAAGACAAATTGGAAATCGATCGAGATATAGCAAAACTTTCCAAAGAACTAGCAACAATTATAATTAATGTTCCCATCACCTTTGATAAAGCCAAGAGCCGACTTACCGACTATAACCGCGAAGAAGCTGAAGAGCTGTTTTTGCAATTAGAATTTAGAAGTTTGCTGAAGCGCTTACCTGGAGACAGTTGGGAAGAAATGGTGCAGGACACTATGGGTGGTGAAGCAGCTCCTAAAAAAACCAAGAAAAAAACTGCTGATAATCAAATGGGTCTGTTTTAAATCTATGAAAATTGTCTTGGTTCACGATTATCTTAATGAGTATGGAGGAGCAGAACGAGTGTTACAAACTCTTTCTAATATGTTTCCGCAAGCTCCTATATATACGGCTTTTGCGACTAAAGATTCTTCGGCTTGGCAACATTTTAACGATAAAAAAATCATTGAATCCTGGTTGGCTCCACTTTTGAAAAGAGGCAAGTTGTATAGTCCGCTAAGGTTTTTAGCCCCAGTTATTTGGGAAAGCTTTGATTTTAGCGACTTTGACATGGTGATCTCTTCGGCTTCTTGGTATATCACTAAAGGCATTAAAACCAAGTCCCCAACCAAACATATTTGCTATTGCCATACTCCGCCTCGTTATTTATATGGCTTGCCAACTTCAATTGAATGGCAACGCTATTTTCCGATTAGAATCTATGCCAAGCTAGTTAATGGCTTTTTGAAAAAATATGATTACCAAGCGGCTCAAAGACCAGATAGTTTTATTGTTAACTCTGCTAATGTCCAAGACCGGGTTAAGCGTTTTTATCATCGTGATTCAATTATTGTTTACCCACCTATTAAAGTTCGAGAAATTATGCGGGTTACAAAAAATATCAAAAAACAGGATTTTTACCTAATCGTTTCTCGCGTAGTTGGTTCAAAAGGAATTGATTTAGCTATGCAAGCAGCCAGACAGCTCAAATTTTCTCTAAAGATTGTAGGTGAAACAGCTGGTCTTGCTTGGGAAGAAGACAAACTTAGCAAGCTTAAGGCAGATAATATTGAGTTTTTAGGTCGAGTGCCTGATGCTAAACTATGGCAACTGTACGGTCAAGCCAAAGCCTTTCTAGCCTTAGCCCAAGATGAAGATTTTGGTATGACTTTAGTTGAAGCCCAGGCAGCTGGAACACCTGTTATTGCCTACTATGGAGGTGGTTATAAAGAAACAGTAATTGATGGTAAAACTGGAGAATTTTTTAGAGATTATAGTATTAGTAGTTTGGTTAAAGCGATTAAGAGATTTGACAAAAAACATTATAGTAAAAAAGATTTGCAAAATAACGCTCTTAGATTTGATGAAGAAATATTTAAAAATAAAATCACACAACTGACTCTTGCATAAGGCCTTTTTTCATTTCTATAATCATGTTATGAACAAATTTATAATTGGAGTATTGGGAGTATTTTTATTATTGCTCATTGGTTTTTTTGTTTACCAATATAATCTGTACTCTCCTCAAAGAAAGGCTCAAGAATTTACAGAATTAGGCTGCTTTTATAGCGGGGGAATAATAGAATCAATGTGGACTCCTGAGTCAAATACTTGCCCTAAGCAAAGAGTTATGGGACAAGTAACGGGATTAAAATGTGGATATTGTATTTGTTGTCGGCGTTTTTAAGCTTATACTCTTTACACTTCAAACTTTCTCTTGTTATCATTATATTTAGTAACTAATTGCCTACTTCCCTGCCCATGCTAAGTTTTTTTATTACTTTAGTAGATGTTTTGCTGTTTTTTGCGGCCCTGTTTTTCCTGACCAAAGCTAGTCAAATTATTATCACTGCCTTAAACGCTTTATCAAAATCGAGTAAAGTTGAGATTTTTGCTATAGCCGGGCTATTTTCAGCAGTAGCTACTTCACTACCAGAACTATTTGTAGCTCTTTCTAGTGCCATAGCTGGCAAACCAAAACTAGTGGTAGGAATGGTAATCGGCTCTAATGTAGCTGATGTGACTTTGGTTATTGGAATGGTAGCGGTTTTGGGGGGTGGATTACGAGTAGTCAACGGCTTTATTAAAAAAGATGTTTTAAAATCATTTTTAATTCTTATGTTTCCTCTCACTTTACTACTTGATGGCAAACTAGCTAGAACTGACGGAGCCTTGCTAGTTTTTGCCTTTTTGCTTTACCATGCCACGGTTTTGCATAGCAAACGTCAGGATGTTTCAAAACAAGCTACTAAGCAAATTAAAAACGTTGGTCGATGGTTGCATGTATTGGGGAAAAGCTATGATAAAAAACAGTTAAGCAGTTTTGTTTTTGGAATTGTCATGTTGCTTGTCTCTGCTAACGTGGTGGTACAAACCGGCTCCCGAATTGCTTTAGATTTGCATATGCCCATTGTTTTAATTGGTCTATTTTTAATTGCAGTCGGGACTTCTTTACCAGAACTGGCTTTGGAGCTTCGAGCTGCTCGACAGAAACAAGTCAGTGCGGTTTTTGGTGATTTACTTGGCTCTTTAATTGCCAATTCCACGCTTATTTTAGGCTTAACTGCCCTTATTAGTCCGGTGACTTTGGGTACCGGAAGTACTTCAGTTTTAACAGCTTCTATCATGTTTTTATTTGGCTTTGCCTTGCTGTGGCTGTTTGTAAGAACCAAATTAATATTGCAGCGTTGGGAAGGTCTAGTTTTGGTTGGGCTTTATGCGCTCTTTCTTTTTATAGAGTATAGCTTAGCCTAATTTTTGTTTGAGATAGGTTTGTAAAACCTGAGCAGATTTTTGATTGTGATTTCTTATTTTTGTAATACCTTGACTAAAGCGTTTTAAAATTCTGGGGTAGGTGATAATTTTGTGTAGCAAAGGAATAGTTTTTAAAGGATTTTCTTCTACAAAACCAAGTTTCAAATCTTTAATAAGCTTTAGATTAGGTTCTTCTTGGCCAGGCATATGGGAAATGGCTAGGAAAGGTTTCTGGCTTGCCACTGCTTCAAAAAGCAAATTAGGGCCAGCCTTACCTACCACTAAATTAGCCATACTCATAAGTTCGGGCATTTTAGTTGTAAAACCCAGCACCTTAATATTTGCATTATGACTTTGAGGTAATAATGATTTAGTACTCCTTAAAAATTGCTTAATTAACCTTGCTAAGATTTTATTTTTACCACAAACAATGATTACCTGAACTGGCTTGGGAGAATTAATAAAAGCTGGTAAAATTTTTAAAATAGCGCTCATGCCTTCGCTGCCACCACAAATTAAAATAGTAAACACCTTAGGGTTAAAGTCAAAAAACCGCCACATTTGTTCTGAACTATCGTGTTGATAAAATTTGGGATGAACAAACCAACCACTAACCAGAAGTTTGTCTTTTGCAATGTTGTATGCATGTTGAGCTGTATCAGATAACTCCTGATCAAAAACTAAATTAAGTGTTTTTTTATCGAGTAAATTTGAGTGTGCAATTCTAGGATCAGTAACAATATTAAACCATGGTATTTTTTTAGCTTTACAGATCTGATTTAAAGCTTCATTAAAGCCAAAATAGGTTGAAATAATACAATGAGGTTGAAATGAAAGTACGTCTTTTAGTGTTTTTTGATAGGCAGTTTTTTTGAAGGCTTGACGACTCAACTTATTAAAATACTCATTTTTTGCCAGAAAAAAAGGAATATACATGATATAAGGAAAAAATTGAATCGATTTTGAATAAGGTCTAAAGAGAATGTCGAAATAGTTGTCAGGAGTTTGTTTTACTTGATATTGTTGGCTCAATAAGGCTTCTATAGCGTTAGCGATACTTTTATGTCCTTCTCTGACTGTGGTAATCAAAACTCTTTTTTTAGTCATTACACTATTGTAGCAGTTTCTTTTTTTGCAAAATTAAGTTAAGCTGTCTCTTATGCAATTAGTAGCAGATCTTCACCTTCATTCTAAATATTCCCGAGCCGTTTCTAAAAATATGACACTGCCAATTATGGCTAAAATGGCTAAAGTTAAAGGAATTGATTTACTGGCTACTGGTGATTTTACTCATCCGCTTTGGATTCGAGAATTAGAGAGTCAGCTGGAAGAAACAAAACAAGGTATTTACCGAGTTAAATCAGAGTCAGAAGGAGCTTTATACATTTTAGGAACTGAAATTTCCTGTATTTATAGTCAAGGAGGTAAGGGGCGGCGGATTCATATCTTAGTGTTTGCTCCTAATCTTGAGACAGTTAAGAAAATTAATGAAGCTATGAGAAATAGGGGTTGCAACCTGATGTCTGATGGCCGGCCCATTATTGGTTTATCGATAATTGACCTATGCAAACTTTTATTTGGCATTTCAGAAGACATTATCCTCATTCCGGCTCATGTTTGGACGCCATGGTTTGGACTTTTAGGCTCTAAATCAGGTTTTGATAGCTTGCGGGAATGCTGCGGTACATATGCGGAGAAAATTTATGCAGTAGAAACCGGACTATCTTCTGATCCAGCGATGAACTGGCGGATTACCGAATTTGATAATCGTTCAATTGTGTCTTTTTCTGATGCTCATAGTCCGGATAAACTAGGCCGGGAATTAACAATTTTTGAAAGCAAAAACAAAGAAAATTTTAGCTACCAAGATTTTAAAGCTGCTTTGCAGAAAAAAGGTGATTGGCGAATCAAAGAAACAATTGAATTTTATCCTGAAGAAGGCAAATATCATGTCGATGGTCATGCTAAATGTAATATCAGGCAATTGCCACAAGAAACTCGGAGTAGAGGGCAAATGTGTCATGTTTGTGGCAAACCTTTGACTTTAGGAGTTATGGGTCGAGTGGAGCAGTTGGCTAGTCGGGATGTGGAAATTGTCAAAAAAACAGACAAGCAGGGTATTACTCATTATCAAGCAGAGCAGTCAGGTACAAACCCATATGTGATGTTAGTACCACTTAAAGAAATCATTGCTGAAATATTAGAAAAAGGAGTTAATACTAAAGCAGTAGCTATCTTATATGATCAACTGATTGATCAATTTAAATCTGAGTTAGCTATTTTGCGGGAAGTTGATATTAAGGCCATAGAAAGTGTTGGAGGAACTAAACTTGGTCAAGCTATAGCCAAGGTTCGGTCTGGTGACATTGTAGTTGAACCTGGGTATGATGGTGTCTTTGGAACGGTTAAAATCTGGGGTAATGGTGCGACAGACAATACTCCCTCTCAATCTCAACTAGGACTATTTTAAGTTATTAGCAATTTTCTATATTAGACTTGTATTCCAAGCAAAGTTTTTGTTACTATGAAAGTAGTTACTAAGTTTTAATCACATATGGCAACTGCATTTTCCACTTCAGAAGCCGTTTCTTTTGCTTGGCAAACTGTTAAACAAAATCTCGGCTTTTTCTTGCTCCTACTTTTAATTCTATTTGGCATTAGTTTTATGAGTAGTTTTGTAACTAAAGCCTTGGAAGATGGTCCAGTTTTTTTGACCATTATCTTTCAGCTAATTTCAACAGCTATTAGCCTGATGATTGGCTTAGGAATGATGAAGATTACCCTGGCTTTTGTTGACGGAGAAAAACCTGAATTTAATGAGTTATTTAGTACCCTACCATATATTGTTAAGTATTTTCTTGCTTCAATTCTGTATGGTTTAATAGTCACTGTAGGTTTAGTTCTTCTCATCGTCCCTGGTATTATGTGGGCCATTAAATATGCTTATATGCCATTTGTGATTATCGATAAAAACTTAGGGCCAATCGAAGCCTTAAAAGAAAGTGCCAAAATTACCAAAGGCAGTCGTTGGCAGATTTTGCTTTTTGGCTTGACCATGATTGGAGTTGAAATCCTAGGACTGTTAGCTTTGGTAGTTGGCCTACTAGTGGCGGTTCCAGTGGTAATGGTAGCTTCAGCCTATGTGTATCGGCAGTTAGCAAGTCGCAGTATTATTAATAAAAATCAAATAGCAGAATAAATTTTACAGTCAATATATTTATTGGCTCAAAATTTATTTCACAAAAATTATGGCTGAAAAAACTTCTAAAACTATTACTGGTCTAGAACCAAATGTCGAAGCAGCCCTGTGTTATGTTTTGGGTTGGGTTAGTGGTTTGTTGTTTTTACTTTTGGAAAAGGATAATAAAAAAATTAGATTTCATGCTATGCAGAGCCTAGTAACCTTTGGTTTTATCCATATTTTATATATGGTACTAGTGGTTGTGCTTGTGCCTGTTATGTTTGCTATTGGTCCCCTGGCGGCTCTGCTAGGGATTATTATGCCACTGATTGGGATTGGCTCTTTTATTCTCTGGTTAGTTTTAATTGTCAAAACTTATCAAGGTGAAGAATTTGTAGTGCCGATTTTAGGGGAATTTGCCAAAAAACAATTAAAATAATATCTTGAAAAGAAATATACAAGCCCCGCATTGACGGGGCTTTTTGTTGGCAAAGTAGGATGATGTGTTAGTATAAGAATACCTATGTTTGTAAGTAGAACTCAAGCTGGTCAACAACTGGCTCAAAAACTAAAATTAGTTTTGCAAGATTTTACTGGTAGTGAGGTGATCGTCTTAAGTATCCCCAGAGGGGGAGTGGTAGTAGGACGGGAACTGGCTACAGCTTTAGCTTGTCAGCACGATATTATTGTAACCAGAAAACTACAATCTTCCGGTGATCGCGAATTAGCATTGGGAGCAGTTGGAAGTTTAAAAGGAAGCTTATATCTCAATGAAAAGCTTCTAAGTGACTTACACATCAATCATAGCTATTTGGAAAAAGAAATAGCTAGGCAACAGCAGGAAATTGATAGGCGCACCAGTTTGTATCGCCAGAATCAAGCAACTCTGAGTTTGGCTGGCAAAACAGTGATTATTGCTGATGATGGGGCAGCTACGGGAGCAACTATTATTGCTGCAGCCCGAGAGGTTTGGGAGCAAAATCCTCACCAGGTTTTGATTGCGGTACCAGTTTTACCTTTAGACACCTTACAACTACTGGAAAAAGAAGTTGATGCAGTTTACTATTTGGAAGTGCCGCAACAGTTTTTTGCAGTTGGTCAGTTTTATCAGGAATTTCCACAAGTATCTGATGAAGAAGTTGCTGAGATATTGTGTGAGAAAATATAAATGTATGAAACTAGTAGTTGGTTTAGGTAATCCGGAACCAAAACACCGCTATAACCGTCATAATATTGGCTTTATCTTTGTGGATTTTTTGCAAGAAAAAATTGACCCCAAAGCTCGTTTTTGCCATGAAGAAAAATTCAAAAGCTTGGTTTGTCAGTTAAAATATAATGCCGATGATCTACTTCTGGTTAAGCCACAAACATACATGAATAATTCAGGTATAGCTGTAAAAGCTTTGATAGATTTTTATAAGCTTAAACCTCATCAGGATTTACTACTTATTCACGATGACTTAGACATAGCTTTTGGCCACTATAAACTAAGCCATAATAAAGGACCTAAACAACACAACGGGGTAAACAATATTGTTGACCAGCTTCATACTTCAGACTTTTGTCGATTACGTTTAGGTATTGCTGGTTTAGGCTATCAAAGCATAAAACAACAGGGTTTAAGTTTGGCTGATAATTATGTTTTAAAAGATTTTAGCCAGACCGAAATGGCACAATTACCAGCTTTATTTGCCACTGCTTTAGAAAAAACCCAAGAAGTCCATTGTCTATGAAACCAGCTCCAAAACGCCAAGCTTCCAAAATGCAAAGCTTGGGAGACTTGCTTCAAAATCATGATTTAGACAATAGTGGTAAATATATTAGCCGAGAGTTTCAGGATTATGGTTACCGTTTAGCTTTGGAACTTGATGATCTTAAGCGAGTTAGTATGTATATTAAATTTGCCAAAACCATGCCCAGATCACTTTTAGAACAAGCCCGTTCTTTTGTAACCGATGCTACTAATGTTAAAAGTAAATCTCGGCTTTTTATGTGGAAGCTTAAACAGATCAAGAGCAAAGAAAAGAAAATCTAATTGGGTTATACTTAGAAATAAGCTATGAAAACCTTGCCCAAGATTCCCACTACCATTGCAGTTTTCGCGATTAGCGTTGCCATCTTACTGATTCGACTATTTAGCAATCAGCTTTATATATATTGGCAATACTGGTTGCCGATAGGTTTGTGGATATGTGGCGGTGGTTTGGGATACATGGTTTTGTATGCTGATAGATTGGTAGATCTGTATTTTGCTAATCCAGATACTGAATTGGCCTACTACGTTAAAGCCTATTTTGCTAAAAAACAGTTCAAAAAAGGCTGGCAGCTTTTGATGTACAACAAACGTTTGCAAAAACACCTTACCTTTCGCTCGGCTCTATTTCAGGTTGTATGGGTCTTACTAGCTTTTTTTACTATTAGTTCCACTTCTTCGCTATTTGGCAAGGGGTTTGTGTTAGGGCTGGGTTTACATCTACTTCTAGATGAGTGGCAGGACTTTGTGAGTAATAAAGACTATTTGCGAACTTGGCTATTTTGGCAGATTAATAAAACCATATCTGATCAAGAGTTACAAATTTATCTGATTGTAATGACTGTAATCAATGTATTGTTTTTTATTAAAACCATCTACTAATTATGGTATTGCATATATATGGGTTGTTAATTGGCTTGGGTATTTGGCTGGGAATAGAATTAGCTGGGAAGGTACAAAAACAACTTACGACTTTTCATAAAACATACCAACACATTTCTTTGGATCAACTGCTGCTTTGGCTAGCTATTCCGGCTGTAGTTGGAGCTAGAGTTTACCATGTAATTGATTATTGGGTCTATTATCAAGAAGATCTTGCTAAAATTTTATATCTTTGGCAGGGGGGGCTAGGGATTTTTGGGGCAATTTTTGGTGGGTTATTGGGGCTACTTTTGTATCTTTGGTATAGTAAGCAAATTTCTCTATTTTTATATAGTAGCGATATTTTGGTTTTTGCTTTGCCTTTAGCCCAAGCTGTGGGTCGCTTGGGCAACTTTTATAATCAAGAACTCTTTGGCCCACCCAGTACTTTACCTTGGGCTATTTTTATTCCCCTGGCCAAGCGTCCAGTTGAGTTAATCAATTTTACCCACTTTCACCCCTTATTTGCTTATGAAGCTTTATTAAACCTTGTTCTGCTGGGCGTTTTATGGTGGCAGAGTAAATACAAGCACAAGATAGGTTTTTTTACTGCTATATATTTTTTTGGTTATGGTCTAATTAGATTTAGCTTGGAGTTTTTACGCCTTGATCCGTGGCGCTTGGGGGTTTTGACTACTGGCCAATGGATGAGTCTTGTTTTTATTGCCAGTGGAATTGTTCTCTTGTGGAGAAGGAGATAGATTTGCTAGAATCTTTGGAGTTACCATTTTAAAAAAGGAATGTATATGACTCATGATTTTACCTTCAAACGCGTCATGATTAAGCTAACTGGCGAATCATTTAATCAAGCCAATGAAAAGGGACTCAATTTTGATGTAGTGGATGCTGTGTCTCGGGGTCTATTGGAAATGCGAGAGCGGACTGGGTACGAAATGGCGATCGTGGTTGGAGGTGGTAATTTGTATCGGGGTCGAGAAGCAAATACGCAAGTAGATAAAGCTACAGCTGATTATATTGGCATGTTAGCCACCATCATGAATGGTCTAGCTTTGGAAGAATCCATTAATCGACTGGATAAAAAACGCACCGCTATCTTAATGACTGCTATTCAAATGAATGCCGTTGCTGAGACGTTTTACCGCAAAACCGCACTCGCCCGCTTAGAAAAAAACAGAATTGTGATTTTAGCAGGCGGAACTAGCAGCCCCTTTTTTACTACCGATTCAGCAGCCGCTTTACGAGCAGCTGAACTTAATTGCAATATTATTTTAAAATGTAGTACCACTGATGGAGTTTATACTAGTGATCCTGATCAAAATAGTGAAGCCCAAAAATATAAATATCTCAACTATCAAACCGCTTTAGAAAAGCATCTCAAAGTCATGGATAGCAACGCTTTTGCTATTTGCCAAAATGAAAAAATCCCCATTTTAGTTTTTAAGGCTGAAGATCTGGGTCGGGTTTTGGGTGGTGAAAAACTAGGCACCATGGTTGCTGATGTGCCCGACGAGATGTTTTAGCAGATTTCCCCTTGACAAAACTACTATCTAGATATACCCTATGGGGGTATGTTACAAAGTGGCAAACACAAATCCGAGAAAGAGTTATTATTGGATCGAATCAGGCGGGCTAAAGGTCAAGTAGAAGGTATTGAGAAAATGATTGAGGAAGATAAAGGTTGTGTTGAAACAATCAATCAAATTATGGCAGTTCGAGCTGCTTTGACCAAAATAGCAACTAAAATTTTAGCTCAAGAATCTTGCAAAATTCAGTGTCAGCGCGATCAAACTAATTTTGAAGATATTGTTAATAAGTTATTAAATTTTAAATAAACTAGAGTTTTTGTTGGTAAAAATTTACTGGCTATTATTTCTAGTAAAAATATCATGGCAGCACCTCATTTTACCAAAACAGATTTTGATGAAAAAGTTTTAAAAGCCGATAAACCGGCGGTCATTGATTTTTATGCTCAGTGGTGTGGTCCTTGCCAAATGGCTGCTCCTATTATTGACAAATTGGCTGATGAGCTGGGTAATAAGGTTGTGATTGGTAAGGTTGATGTTGACGAAGCTCAGGAGCTAGCTATGCAATATGGAGTGATGAGTATTCCAACCATGATTGTGTTTAAAGATGGCAAGGAAGTAGATCGCAAAGTTGGATTTCCAGGAGAAGCCGGTTTACGAGCTATGATAGAAGATTTAGCTAAGTAAATTACTACTATGACAAAACACAAAGTTATCATTATCGGTTCTGGTCCCAGTGGGTACGCAGCTGCAATTTACCTGGCTCGAGCTAAGCTCAAACCCTTACTTTTTGCTGGTAATACTAGTGGAGGACAATTGATGTTTACAAGAGAAGTCGAAAATTTCCCTGGATTTGACCAAGGGATTGATGGGCCAAGATTGATGATGCAAATGCGTGCGCAAGCAGAAAAATTTGGGACGCAAATTATTGATGGTATAGTAGACAAAGTTGACTTTAGCAAAACACCCTTTGAAGTATGGCGGGGCGAAGAAGTGTTTTTAGGGCAAACAATACTGATTTCAACAGGGGCAGAAGCGATTAGACTCAATTTGCCAAACGAAAACCAATTCTTTGGACGAGGTATATCGGCTTGTGCAGTTTGTGACGCAGCTTTTTACAAAGATAAAATTGTCTATGTAGTTGGCGGCGGTGACGCTGCTTGTGAAGACGCTTTGGCTTTAACTCGCTTTGCCAAAGAGGTCTTTTTGGTAGTGCGGCGCGATCAGCTGAAAGCTTCTAAAGTGATGCAAGAGCGGGTTCACCAAAATCCCAAAATAACCATCTTGTGGAACAGTGAAGTTGTCGAACTTGGGGGTGAAGGCCGTTTAAGCAAGCTGACTCTCAAAAATAATGAAAACCAGGATAAACAAGTGGTGGAAGCTGATGGCCTCTTCTATGCGATTGGTCATATGCCCAAAACTGATTTGTTTTCTAAATATATCCAAATTGATGAAAAAGGGTACATAAAAACATCACTAACCGGTTTGTCACCAGCTAACAGTATTGAACATATTTGGCTGGATGGCTATCCAACTATGACCTCAAAAAAAGGAGTGTTTGCAGCTGGTGACGTAGTTGATTTTCGCTACCGCCAAGCTACGACTGCGGTTGGGATGGGAGTGATGGCAGCACTGGACATTGAACGGTTTTTAGAAAATCAAGAAACAAAATAGTTATAAATTTGGAGCATGGAGTCTTTATTGTTTTGTAGCTAGTCATATATACGTAACACTAAATACTTCATATTTTTATGTCTGCTTTTGATGAAGCCAAAGCCCAAGTGGTTCAAGCAGCTCAGGTTTTAGAGCTGTCTGACAAAACGATTGCAAGTTTGCAAACTCCGGATCGGGTAATTAAAAAGACCCTTACTATTAAAATGGATAATGGTAAGACTGTTAGTTATAAGGCTTTTCGCAGCCAACACAACAAATATCTAGGTCCGTACAAAGGTGGTATCCGATATCACACAAATGTATCAGAAGATGAAGTAAAAGCTCTATCACTCTGGATGAGTTTTAAAACAGCAGTAGCGGGAATTCCCTATGGTGGTGCCAAGGGTGGTATCAGTCTTGACCCCAAAAAATTAAGCAGCAAAGAACTGGAGGCTTTATCTCGTGAATATGGTAAAGCTTTTGCGCCATACATTGGGCCCTGGCTGGATGTGCCAGCTCCAGATGTCAATACCAATGGTCAGATTATGGCTTGGATGGTTGATGAATATGAGCACTATTTGTCACAAAAAGGCTTGCAGGGTTTGCAAAACCCTCGAGCTACTTTTACCGGCAAACCGATTATTTTAGGTGGGAGCCAAGGTAGGGAAGAGGCTACTGGGTTAGGAGGGTTTTATGTACTGCAACAGTTAGCTGCCAAACTTGGTAAGAAACCAAAAGAGTTACGAGTGGCAGTCCAAGGTTTTGGAAATGTAGCCTACTGGTTTGCCTACTTTGCCAATCAAGCTGGGTACAAAGTGGTTTCGGTTTCCAATAGCCGAGAGGGTTTGTATGTTGATAGTGGCCTTGATCCAGAAGAAGTGATGAACCGTTTACAGGAAGGAGAAAGTTTAGCTGACTGTGTTGGTAATGAAGGTAAAATAATTAGTAATGAAGAACTACTGGCTTTACCAGTTGATATTTTAGTACCAGCGGCTATTGATGGGGTTTTGACTAAAACTAATATTGGCAAAGTCAAAGCCTCGGTTGTTTTAGAGCTAGCCAACGGTCCAATGACTGTTGAGGCTGAACAGGAATTTTTGAAAAACTCAAAAAATATAGTTGTACCCGATATCTTAGCTAATGCTGGCGGGGTAGTAACCAGCTATTTTGAATGGGTGCAAAATTTACAAGGCTACTATTGGGGGAAGGAAGAAGTTTTTGCCAAACTCAAAACTATTATGGATCAGGCTTTTGCTAATGTTTGGGAAGAATATCAGAGTAGAAAAGTGAGCATGCGCATTGCTGCTTATGTAGTAGCTCTAAAGCGCTTACTGGAAGCTCATGAGTTGCTTAACTAAGTAATACTTCTTTAACTTAGATCTTAGTTTGATATAGATTTATTGTAGAGACGCGACAACATCGCGTCTCTATTTTTTCTATGCTTAATTACTAGCTTCAAAATCTAAATCTTGTTACAATAAAAAGGTTATAAAGTTTTTTACAAAATATGCCAAAAAAACTCAAGGTTGATAAAACTCTCTGTATTGCTTGCCAAACTTGTGTAGCTAGTTACCCTAACAATTTTAAGATTGGTGAGGATGGTAAGTCAGAATTTATTGGTGAGCCGATGGATGATGCTCAAGCTGAGGCAGCTAAAGGAGTCTGTCCAGTAGGAGCGATTCAAGAGGGAGAATAATTATTTTCCAAAACAAGAACTTTATAAGCGCGCTCTATTGAGCGCGCTTTTTGTTGTGTTTTTCTAATTAATAATCCACCAGTTGAAGGTAATGGCGTTAGTAGTAGCTTGAGGGATAGAAACGGTAAAGGTTTCTCTTGGGATTTTGTCAGTGACTGCCAAAGGTAGGGGAGTATTGCTGGTCGGAGTTATAAAGATCAGTGAATCTTTAGTCACAGCTGGAGCTTTAATAATTACGTTAATAAAGCCAGCTTTGATTTTACCCATGCCAATTGATTTAGCAATTTGATTGAGTTCTGTTTCGTTTAACTCCTCTGGATTAGTGGCATCTTCCGAAGGAATGTTAATTTTACTGGTAGTTAAAGTGGCTAAAGTAGCTGAGCCAGAAGCGTCAATTGAGGCTACAGTATCACCAGCATTTTTGATTTTAAAACTAGAGGCTAAGTCAGCTGAATCGGTAGCATTAGAAGTGGTACCTAAATTAACTGTCAGACCATCTTCGGCTTCAATCAGCGAGGCAAACAACGATCCAGATACGGTAGCATCATGGGTAGTTAGGCTGTCAAAAGAAGCTCCTTGAGCAGTAATGTTTCCAGCT